>NZ_JBHUPT010000063.1:0-89893 GCF_049056525.1 Leisingera coralii
CAGCAGGATGTGCTCGCGGGTCTGCGGCATCGGGCCGTCAGCCGCGTTCACCACCAGGATCGCGCCGTCCATCTGCGCCGCACCGGTGATCATGTTCTTCACGTAGTCGGCGTGGCCGGGGCAGTCGACGTGGGCGTAGTGGCGCGCGTCGGTTTCATATTCCACGTGGGCGGTGGAGATGGTGATGCCGCGGGCTTTTTCTTCCGGCGCGCCGTCGATCTGGTCGTAGGCTTTGAAGTCGCCGAAGTACTTGGTGATCGCTGCGGTCAGCGTGGTTTTGCCGTGGTCAACGTGGCCGACGGTGCCGATGTTGACGTGCGGTTTATTACGTTCAAACTTTTCCTTAGCCATACCTTGGGCGCCTTTTGAAATGAGGGGTCAGCGTTGACCCGGTTTCCTCTGCGCGGGCGGATTATTTGGTTTGCGCGCAAAAATCAACCCGTTCCTGCTTGACAGAAGCGGAAATCACCGGGCTCAGCCGGCCGGCACAGGCTCCGCCGCATCCGGTGCCGCGGTGCCCGTGGAGTCCGCTGCGGGACGCGGTGCGAACCACCCTTGCTCCTTGTGGTTTTCCGCCATCCATTCCTCGACCTTGTCGGCAATATTGACCGCCAGCCCCTGGATCTGCTGCTCCTTGGTGCGGGCATGCCCCGACCCCACCAGCGCGCTTTGGCCGGTGGTGCTTTCGAAGATTTCCATCTGGTGCTTTTTGGCGAGGAATTTCTTGTTTGCCACGTCATAGACAAACACGTTCACCACCACTGCGCTTTTGGGCGAGAACAGCACCGGCACGCCGGGCGGTGCCAGCATGAAGCCCTCTAGCGTCACCGCCACATCGTAGTCCTGCGCACCGCTGTACCGGCGCAGGCGGGTGTTCAGTGCCTTCTCGATCGGGGTGGTCCACTCGCTGTGCTCCGCATCCCGGGACAGCGGCCATTGCAACGCCTTTTCGGTATAGACATGGGTCACCCGGGCCCGGAACGCTCCCAGGTCCTCGGGCGCCTCGTCCAAGCGGGTTTCCCCGCAGGCGGCAAGCAGCACCAGCGAGGCGAACAGGGCGAGAATGCGGATCATGGGTGGTCCCCCGTAGGTATTCGGTCCCGCCCTGATAGCCCCGCGGGGTGCAGAGGGTAAAGACCCGTAAAAAGCACCCCCCGCGCGGGTGGCGCGGGGGGCACAGGCGTTCAGCAGAAACCTGCCGCCTATTTGAACTTGTAGCTCCGCGGGAAGCCGTGCGGCGGGCGCTTGCCCACGCTGGCGCGCTTGCCCAGCCATTCGCTGAGATCAGCCTCGTGGCGGGTCTTGCCGCCGCCCATTTCCCACTTGATCCCTTCATCCCAGTTGAAGGTGGTGATGTCGCTGAGGCCGCCGTCCAGTTCCAGCGAGCCCTGCTTGCCGCGGGCCATGTTGTATTTCTGCAGGCGCACGCCCTTGCCGCGGGTGAGCTCGGGCATTTCCTCGACCGAGAAGACCAGGAACTTGCCGTTTTCAGAGACCACGGCGACGTGGTCGCCTTCGACCGGGATACAGATCTTGGCGCGCTCGTCGTCCTTGACGTTCAGCACCTGCTTGCCACCGCGGGTCTGCGCGACGATGTCCTTTTCGGCGCAGATGAAGCCGTTGCCCGCGTCGGAGGCGACCAGCAGCTTGCCGTCCGGGTTGTGGATCAGCAGGTCGACGATTTCCACTTCGTTGGGCAGGTCGACCATCAGGCGCACCGGTTCGCCCATGCCGCGGCCGCCGGGCAGATTCGCCGCCGACAGGGTGTAGAAGCGGCCGTTGGAGCCGAACACCAGCAGCCGGTCGGTGGTTTCGGCGTGGAAGATGAAGCGCGGGCCGTCGCCGTCCTTGAACTTCAGCTCGCGGTTCAGGTCGATGTGGCCGGTCATCGCCCGGATCCAGCCCATCTGCGAGCAGACAACGGTGATCGGCTCGCGGTCGATCATCGCCTCCAGCGGCACCTCTTCGGCCTCGCCTGCCTCGGCAAAGCGGGTGCGGCGGGCGCCGCCTGCATATTCTTTGCCGAATTGCTGCTTGGTCTCTTTCAGCTGTTCGGAAATGCGGGTCCACTGCAGCTCTTCCGAGCCCAGCAATTCGACCAGACCGGCGCGCTCTTCGCGCAGCGCGTCGCGTTCGCGGACCAGCTCGATTTCCTCCAGCTTGCGCAAGCTGCGCAGGCGCATGTTGAGGATCGCCTCAGCCTGCACCTCGGTCAGTTCACCGGTGCCTGGGGCCGGAGTGACATACTCGGCCTCGGTAAAGGCGCGGGGGTGGTCCTTGCTCCAGTCCTCGCGGATCAGGGCCGCCTTGGGGTCCTCGTCATAGCGGATGATGTCGATCACCCGGTCGAGGTTCAGGAAGGCGATGATGAAGCCTTCGAGCACCTCCAGCCGGTGGTCGATCTTTTCCATCCGGTGGCGCGAGCGCCGCTGCAGCACGTCGCGGCGGTGGTCGAGGAAAGCGCGCAGCACTTCCTTCATCGAGCAGACCTTGGGCGTGACGCCGTCGATCAGCACGTTCATGTTGAGGCTGAAGCGGATTTCCAGATCCGAGTTGCGGAACATCATGTTCATCAGAACCTCGGGGTCCACGTTCTTGGACTTGGGTTCCAGGATGATGCGGATGTCGTCCGCCGATTCGTCGCGCACGTCGGCGAGGATCGGAACCTTCTTGGTCTGGATCAGCTCGGCGATCTTCTCAATCAGCTTGGACTTCTGGACCTGATAGGGGATCTCGGTGACGACGACCTGCCACTGGCCGCGGCCCAGGTCCTCGACCTCATGCTTGCAGCGCAGGCGGAAGGAGCCGCGGCCGGTGCTATAGGCCTTGGCGATGTTTTCCTTGGGCTCGACGATGATGCCGCCGGTGGGGAAGTCCGGGCCGGGCACATAGTTCAGCAGGGTGTCGTCGCGCGCATCCGGCGTACGGATCAGATGCAGGCAAGCGTCGATCAGCTCAGCGATGTTGTGCGGCGGAATGTTGGTGGCCATGCCCACCGCAATGCCGGCCGCGCCGTTGGCCAGGATGTTCGGGAAGGTCGCGGGCAGCACCGCCGGTTCGGTCAGGCGGCCGTCGTAGTTGTCGCGGAAATCAACAGCGTCCTCGTTCAGGCCGTCCAGCATCGCCTCGGCCACGAAGGTCATCCGCGCTTCTGTGTAGCGCGAGGCCGCCGGGTTGTCGCCGTCGATGTTGCCGAAGTTGCCCTGGCCGTCCACCAGCGGGTAGCGGACGTTGAAGTCCTGCGCCAGGCGCGCCATCGCGTCATAGATCGCGGCGTCGCCGTGGGGGTGGAAGTCGCCCATGGTGTCGCCGGAAATCTTGGCCGACTTCAGGAAGCCGCCGGTGGAGCTGAGCCGCAAGCGGTTCATCGCATAGAGGATGCGCCGGTGCACCGGCTTCAGCCCGTCGCGCGCGTCGGGCAGCGCCCGGTGCATGATGGTGCTGAGCGCATAGGTCAGATAGCGCTCGCCAATGGCGCGGCGCAGCGGCTCCAGGATTTCGCCTTGTTCGGGGGCGGAGGGCATGTCGGGGTCTTCTACCAGGTCGGTCATGAAATCGTGATACTGCCGCCGCCGGAATTGGTAAAGCGGGCGCGCGCGAAATTCGCACAGCTTCGCCAGCCGCCTGCAGGGCATGGGGGAGAAGACGGCCGACTCTCCCCTGTTTCCTGACCGTTAACTCGCACTAGATAGAATGGAACCAGGCAGCCGCGCCGCGCGTTACTTTCCAAACTCTTGCAATCAGGGCAGCGGCCTTTTGCGGGTCAATGGATATGCCTGTTTATTTGGTTGGTCTGGGGGACCGGGTTATGTCACGTTTTGTTATGTTGTCCTTCGCTTTTCTTGGATGGGGATTTTATGAGCTGAGCGGCGGGGCGGATTTTGCGCCGCCGCAGCGGCCTGAACCTGCGGCCGCCGCAAAACCCGATACCCGCACGCCCAAGCCTGCCAGAATCACCGCGGCCTCGCTGACGGCCCAGCCTGTTCTGACCCGCCGGTCGCAGGCTGAAACACCCGGCCGGCCCAAGGCTGATCCGGCGCTGCGGCAGCGTGTGGCGGCTGCGCATCTGGTCAGCGCCTCCGGCGTGCTGGCCTCGACACAGGCGGCTTTCTCAGCAGACTCCGGCGGCACGCTGCAGCTCGCCTCGCTGGATGGCGGTCTCGCCGCAATCACTGCGGCACCCGCCCCGAGACCGGCGGCGGCTGCTGCCGCCGCGGCAGAGCCCGCTCCGGAACCGGTCATCGACCGCCGCTCCATCCGCGCATCGCGGGTGAATATGCGGCAGGGGCCGGGCACCTCCTATCCGGTGATCACCCGGCTTCTGGCTGGCGACGAGGTCATCGTGATCGAGGACAGCGGCACCGGCTGGCTGCATCTGCGCGCGCCCGGGAAGGGCCGCGTCGGCTGGATTGCCGCTTCCCTGGTGAGCAAGAAACGCCCATAACTGCACCGGAGACTTCCGGGCACCGAGGCGTTCCACATGAAGAAATCGATCCTGATTACCGGCTGCTCCTCAGGGATTGGCCTGGATGCGGCACGCGGCATGCGCGACCGCGGCTGGCGGGTGTTTGCCTCCTGCCGTCAGCAGCGTGATTGCGACCGGATGCGTGCCGAAGGCTTTGACAGCCCGCGCATCGACTACACCGACCCGGCCAGCATCGAATCGGGCCTGGCAGAGGTGCTGGAGGCCACCGGCGGCACCCTGGATGCGCTGTTCAACAACGGCGCCCATGGCCTGCCCGGCGCGGTGGAGGATCTGCCCACCGAAGCGCTGCGCACGATTTTCGAGGCCAATTTCTTTGGCTGGCACGAGCTGACCCGGCGGGTGATCCCGGTGATGCGGGCGCAGGGGCACGGGCGGATCGTGCAGAATTCCTCGATCCTGGGCTTTGTGTCCTTCCCCTGGCGCGGCGCCTATGTTGCTACGAAGTACGCACTCGAGGGGCTGACCGACACGCTGCGGGTCGAGCTGCAGGGCTCCGGCATCCACATGGTGCTGATCGAACCCGGCCCGGTAACCTCGAAAATCCGGGAGAAGTCGATCCCGCATTTCGAGCGTTTCATTGACTGGAAATCCTCGCCGCTGCGCGAGCTTTACGAGAAACGGCTGCTGAAACGGCTGTATGAGAGCAGCGGCCCAGACCGGTTCGAGCTGCCCGCCTCCGCCGTCACCGCCAAGCTGGCCCATGCCTGCGAATCCCGCCGCCCGCGGCCGCGCTACTATGTCACCACCCCCACCCATATCGCCGGGGTCCTGCGCCGGATCCTCAGCACAAGGGCAATTGACCGCATCCTGGTGAGGCTCGGATAGCGGATTGGCGGTCGCCAATAGCCCCCGCGCAAGGTAGATGGGGGCCAACAGAATTGATGCGCTTGGGGGACAAGATGAGCGATCCGCTGTATTATCTGGCTCTGGCTGCGGTGGCGGCCGTGGTCGTCGCGCTGGTCATCGGCATTGGCGGCTTTGGCAAGGGCGGCGAATTCAACCGCCGCAATGCAAACAAGATGATGCGCCTGCGCATCCTGTTTCAATTCATTGCAGTGGTGCTCTTGCTGTCCTACGTCTACCTGCGCAGCCAGGGAGGATAATTGGCGATGGTCGTTCTGAACAAAATCTACACCCGCACCGGCGACAAGGGCGAAACCGCCCTGGGCAATGGCGAACGCGTGGCCAAACACTCGGCCCGGGTCAACGCCTATGGCACCTCGGATGAGCTGAACTCCTTTGTCGGCGTCGCCCGGCTGGAGGCTGAGGGCGAGATGGACGAAGCCCTTGCGCGTATTCAGAACGATCTGTTCGACCTCGGCGCCGATCTGTGCCGGCCGGAAATGGAAAAGGATGCCGAGGCCGAATACCCGCCGCTGCGGGTTGCGGTGGCGCAGGTCGAGCGGCTGGAGGCCGAGATCGACGTGATGAACAAGGATCTGGAGGCGCTGCGCAGCTTCATCCTGCCGGGCGGCTCGAAACTGGCAGCGCATCTGCACGTTTGCCGCACCGTCGCCCGCCGTGCCGAACGGCTGGCTACGGATCTGAGCACCAGCGAAGACGTGAACCCGGCTGCAGTGAAATACCTGAACCGCCTGTCGGACTGGTTCTTTGTCGCGGCCCGCGTGGCCAACAACGGCGGCAAGGACGACGTTTTGTGGGTCCCGGGTGCCAACCGCTGATTCCCCCTGCCCCGGCGTGATTCGCCATTTCATGCCGGTTTTTGTCCAATCCTGCAGGCATCGCGTCATCCGCGGGCCTGCAGCGGCCTGTCTCCTGCGGGCAAATTTCCCACCGGAAACATTCTTGCAAAAATGATGTTCCAAATGCGCAAACGCGACGTCGCCGAGCGCTAACGTGACGATTTTGCCCTGTTGCGGCGTCACACCAGCCGGTATCAACGCAGCGAGAGCATGGAGGGGAGTCGCCCTGAGGCGGCTTGCCGTTTGTTAAGGAGAGAACGCAAAATGAAGGTACTTGTGCCTGTCAAACGCGTGATTGACTACAACGTGAAGGTCCGCGTCAAAGCGGACGGCAGCGGTGTCGATCTCGCCAACGTGAAAATGTCGATGAACCCCTTCGACGAAATCGCCGTCGAAGAAGCCATCCGCCTGAAAGAAGCCGGCAAGGCTGACGAAGTGGTTGCGGTGTCGATCGGCGTGAAGCAGGCCCAGGAAACCCTGCGCACCGCGCTGGCCATGGGCGCCGATCGCGCCATCCTGGTGGTTGCTGCCGACGACGTGCACACCGACATCGAGCCGCTGGCGGTTGCCAAGATCCTGGCCAAAGTGGTCGAGGAAGAGCAGCCCGGCGTCGTGCTCTGCGGCAAGCAGGCGATCGACAACGACATGAACGCAACCGGCCAGATGCTGTCGGCGCTGCTGGGCTGGTCCCAGGGCACCTTCGCCTCCGAGCTGGACATCGAAGGCGAAACCGCCAAGGTCACCCGTGAGGTGGACGGCGGCCTGCAGACCATCTCCGTGAAGATGCCCGCCATCATCACCGTGGACCTGCGCCTGAACGAGCCGCGCTATGCGTCGCTGCCGAACATCATGAAGGCGAAGAAAAAGCCGCTGGACGAGAAAACCGCCGCCGACTACGGCGTCGACGTCTCCCCGCGCCTGGAAATCGTCAAGACCGAAGAGCCGCCGGCACGTGCCGCAGGCATCATCGTCGGCTCCGTCGACGAGCTGGTTGAGAAACTCAAAGAAGCGGGGGCTGTGTAATGGCTGTTCTTCTCCTTGCTGAAGTGACCGACGGCGCGCTGGCGCTGGACGCGACCGCAAAAGCCGTGGCCGCAGCTTCCAAGCTGGGCGACGTGACCGTTCTGGCCGCAGGCGCATCCGCTGCTGCTGCCGGTGAAGAAGCCGCCAAGATCGCAGGCGTGTCCAAGGTCCTGGTGGCCGAAGACGCATCGCTGGGCCACCGCCTGGCAGAGCCGACCGCAGCCCTGATCGCCGGCCTGGCGTCCGACTACGAGCACATCGTTGCTCCGGCCACCACCGACGCCAAGAACGTTCTGCCCCGCGTTGCTGCGCTGCTGGACGTGATGGTGATCTCGGACGTGTCCGGCGTTGTCGACGGCAACACCTTCGAGCGCCCGATTTATGCCGGCAACGCGATCCAGACCGTGAAGTCGAAAGACGCCAAGAAAGTCGTCTCGATCCGCACCGCGTCCTTCGACGCGGCTGGCGAAGGCGGCTCGGCTTCGGTTGAGACCATCTCCGCTGCTGATAACCCGGGCCTGTCCGAGTGGGTCGAAGACAAGGTTGCCGCAAGCGACCGTCCCGAGCTGACCTCGGCCGGCATCGTTGTCTCCGGCGGCCGCGGCGTTGGCTCCGAGGAAGACTTCAAACTGATCGAAAACCTGGCCGACAAGCTGGGCGCAGCTGTTGGCGCGTCCCGCGCGGCTGTCGACTCGGGCTATGCCCCGAACGACTGGCAGGTGGGTCAGACCGGCAAGGTTGTTGCTCCGGACCTGTATGTCGCCATCGGCATCTCCGGCGCGATTCAGCACCTGGCAGGCATGAAGGACTCCAAGGTCATCGTGGCGATCAACAAGGACGAAGAAGCACCGATCTTCCAGGTCGCGGACTTCGGCCTGGTCGCCGACCTGTTCGAAGCCGTCCCGGCCCTGACCGAAAAACTGGGCTAAGCCCGGTTGGACCGCTGACAAACAGAAAGGCCCGCCAATTGGCGGGCCTTTTTCCGTTCCGGGGGCTGGTGTTATTTTTCCGGAAGCATCGGCTGCAGGTGGGTGGCCAGCGCCTCGGCGATTCGCAGATGCTCCTTGGGTCCGATCATGTGACGCGCGGCCGGCAGCTCCATCTGGCCGAAGACCATGCCGGCGATATCCTGCGCGGCCGCCGCGGCTTCAGCCCGGAACTCCAGGATCCCCTGCACCTTGGAGCGCAAGGCATCGGCCATCGAACGGTCCACCAGAACCGGTTCATCCGGGAAACCTGCGTCCGCATCCAGATGATAGCGCAGCCACAGCAGCAGCACGCGGCCGTCCAGCGCCTTGATCAGGACACTCATCCGTTCCACCCAACTGCGCTGCAGCTGTTCGCGCACCTGTTCGAACCGCTGGACGGAGATGTCCCGGAGGGTGCAGAGCAGATGCTTGTTGAAATGGAATTCGGTGAAATCCACCTCCGGATACAGGGTCTTGAGCGCCGGCTGCGCCTGCAGGAAGCGGTCGTTGCGGCGCGGATGCACCCGGTAATACGGGTTCGAGATGTTCTGCGCGCCCAGCATCTGCAGCACAGAGACATGCGCGTCCCGGGCGATACCGATCAGGGTGTCGTCCTGCACGAAACTGTCCAGCCCGGCGTTCACACTGCCCAGGTTGACGCAATCCACGCCAAGCCGGCTTTGCAGGGAGTCGACAAAGGGAAATTCAACGAATCGCCCGTAAACTTCGGTTCCGCCAAGGAAGGCAACATAGGGTTCGTCCAAGGACCGTTGCGGCCCCCGCACCAGCAGTCTGGATTCCCCATATCTGCATGGTTCCCCCGAAAGCGCCCCCGCGCTTTTGAGTTCATAGCTCATTTCACCACCAATTTTTCACCCGAGACTCACCTTGGACGCGAAGCATTGCAATTTCCCTAAAGTGAGAATTTGCCTCAAATCCGCCCAAGCTGCTCTTGTGCCCGCCCTTCCCGGGCCAGTAAGGTTGCGGCAGATATTTCAGGAGCCTGAGGCATGGAAATTCAGAAGGTTGGTGTGATCGGCGCCGGGCAGATGGGCAATGGCATCGCCCATGTCATGGCGCTTGCCGGGTATGATGTCGTGCTGAATGACGTCAGCCAGCAGGCGCTCGACAGCGCGCTGAGCCTGATTCACAAGAACATGGAGCGCCAGGCCAGCAAGGGGAAGATCTCCGAAGACGAGATGAAGGCGGCGCTGGCACGAATCGTGCCGTCGCTGACGCTGGCGGATGTCGGCGCAACCGATCTGGTGATCGAGGCCGCCACCGAGCGGGAAACCGTCAAACAGGCCATTTTCGAGGACCTGCAGCCGCATCTGAAGCCGCACACGATTCTGACCTCCAACACCTCGTCGATCTCGATCACCCGTCTGGCGAGCCGCACCGACCGGCCGGAACGGTTCATGGGCTTCCACTTCATGAACCCGGTGCCGGTGATGCAGCTGGTAGAGCTGATCCGCGGCATTGCCACCGATGAGCCAACGTTCAACGCCTGCCAGGAGGTGGTGGCGCGGCTGGGCAAGACCTCGGCCAGTGCAGAGGATTTCCCGGCCTTCATCGTCAACCGCATCCTGATGCCGATGATCAACGAGGCGGTCTATACGCTGTATGAGGGCGTTGGCTCCGTCAAATCGATCGACGAGTCGATGAAGCTGGGTGCCAACCACCCGATGGGACCGCTGGAGCTGGCGGATTTCATCGGCCTGGACACCTGCCTGGCGATCATGAACGTGCTGCACGACGGGTTGGCGGATACCAAGTACCGCCCCTGCCCGCTGCTGACCAAATACGTTGAGGCCGGATGGCTGGGCCGCAAGACCCAGCGCGGGTTCTACGACTACCGCGGCGAAACGCCGGTGCCGACCCGGTAACGGCAAGCACAGAACAAAGAAGCGCCCCGCGGGGCGCTTTTTTCGTTTCCGGCCAGGTGATGCGGCAGGATCAGCCCTGCTTGCCCAGGCTGAGAGTGTGCTCTCGCAGCCAGGCCATGAAGCCGCGCGGGTCGCTGTGCAGCTTCTCCATCTGCTCATCGGTGAGCGGCTTGCCGACCACCGGCGCCTGCGGCTTGTTGCAGGAGCGCACGATTTCATGCAGCAGCAGCCCCTGGCGCAGGATCGGTGAGATCTGGCAGGCGATCTGATACCAGCGCGAGTTCGAGCCGGGGAAGTAGATCGGCACCACCCGGGCGCCGGAGCGGCGGATCAGCTGGGCGGTGAAGACGTTCCATTCCCGTTCGATTGCCGGTCCGAACCAGCTGTCGGACGACATCACCACACCCGAGGGGAAAAGGGCGACGGCGCCGCCTTCCTTGAGGAAAGCCATGGTCTTGGCCCGCATGTCGACCATCTTGCGCTGCGCGTCCGGGTCATGCGGGAACGGTACCGGGATCATGAAGGAGGTCGCGGCCTCGTCCAGCCCGGTCAGCACCGAGCGGGTCAGGATCCGGTAGTCCAGGCGGCGGCGGCCGATCAGGTCGGCGAAGATCATACCGTCGACCATACCGTGCGGGTGGTTGGCAACGATCACCACCGGCCCGTCGGCGGGGATGTTGTCGATCTGCTCCTGCGGGGTCTGCAGATCGATACCCATGGTGTTGAGCGCGCCGCGCCAGAACTTCTGGCCGCGGTACTCCGCATTCCGCTTTTCGAACCGGCTGACCATGCGCAGAATCGAAATCTTGCCGGTCAGCCATTCGATGGTCTTGATCGCCAAAGAGGTCCAGCGGTCGTCGAAGGAGTTGGCGTAAGTCAGCGTGCGGCGGTCATAGATCTCGCCGGTCTCATCCGTGGTTTCCGGCGTGATGCCGGTATTCCTGTCTTGTGCGGTATCCGCCAATTTGCCTTATCCCGTCCCGTCTCCGGCGCGGGCCTAGTAGCCCTCGCCGAACTTATCGGCCACCAGGGCCTCCAGCGCATGCGCCAGCGCATCAGCATCGGGCCCCGAAGTCTCGACGTCAATAGTCGTTCCTTTCGAGGCTGCCAACATCAAAAGGCCCATAATGCTGTCGCCGGAGGCGGACAGCCCGTCCTTTATCACCTCAGCCGAGGCGTCAAACCCTTCGACCACCTCCACCAGCTTGGCCGAGGCCCGGGCGTGCAGCCCTTTCTCATTGATGATTTTCAGCGTCTTCAGAGCCATTTAGTGTGCCTGCTCCCCGTCAGGGTTTACGTTTTGCGCGTTGATGTACTTGCGCCCGGCCTCCATAGCCTGCCGGACCGCATCGGCCACCGGCAAGTGGCGGGATTTTGCCAGTTTGATCAGCATCGGCAGGTTTGCCCCATAGAGAATGCGGCGGTCGGCCGGTGCGCAGGCCTTGAGACTGAGGTTGGAGGGAGAGCCGCCGAACAGGTCTGTCACAACGACCACCCCGCCGCCGGTGTCCACCTCGTTGGCGGCAGCGCAGATCTCTTCCTGCTTGCCCTCCCGGTCATCGTCAGGACCGATGGCGATGGCCATCAGGCTGGGCTGCGGACCCACTACATGCTCCACCGCGGCGAGGTATTCCCTTGCCAGCCCGCCATGCGCTACGATCACAATCCCGATCAACCCGGCCTCTCACTTCTTTGCTGGCCTTGCAGCTCGCGGTGTCTAATTGACACTTGCTGGCCGTCCTCTGCAAGGGCCTTGGCCAGGGTTTCCGCCATTGTGACCGATCTATGCTGGCCGCCGGTGCAGCCGAAGGCGATGGAAAAATGCGATTTTCCTTCGTTCCGGCAGGCCGGCAGCAAAAGGCGGGTGAGGTCCAGGACCCGGGAAAAAAACGGCTCGTACAGGGGGTCCGCCTTGACGTAGTCCTGAACGGCCTGGTCCTGGCCGCTCAGCTGCCGCAGCGCCGGCTGCCAGTAAGGGTTCGCCAGAAACCGGCAGTCGAACACCATGTCGATCCCATGCGGCATCCCGCGCTTGTAGGAGAAGCTTTGCACCGACAGAGCCAGCGCCCGGCCCTCCGGCGCGAACCAGCGCTCGATCTCCGCCTTCAGCTGGTGGACGTTCATGTCCGATGTGTCCAGCAGGATGTCGGCCCGGTCACGGATCGGCACCATCAGGTCAAGCTCGCGGCGCACGCCTTCGCCCGGTGATTCCGCAGGCGCCAGCGGGTGGCGGCGGCGGGTCTCGGAATAGCGGCGCAGAAGCACGTCAGACTGCGAATCGAGGTAGAGCACGGTCAGCTCAACCTCGCGGCGGCCGGCCAGCATGTCGATCACATCCAGCAGCGCCCGCGGCGAGAAATCCCGGTTGCGGCTGTCGAGCCCCAGCGCCATCGGCCGCGGTGCCGCAGCAGCATCAATCAGGCCCGGCAGCAGCCGCAGCGGCAGGTTGTCGATGGCCTCGAACCCGAGATCCTCCAGCACGTTGATCGCTGTAGTCCGCCCGGCGCCCGAGGGGCCGGTCACCAGAACGGCCGGCACCGCCTTTTTGCCGGTCTCAGGCATCGGGGTCCAAGGCTCCGCATCTGAGGAACTGCATCAGCGCCGGAGCGAAATGCGCGGCATCCACGCGCTTGAGGCGGACCACCTCCTGCTCCAGCAGCCGCGTGGTCTGACGCACCGGCAGACGTTCGGTTTCCGTCTCGTCCAGATCCACCAGCGCCACCACCGGCACTGGGCTCCGGATCTGAGCATGCAGGAGCCCCATGCAGCGGGCCTCGACCAGGCCGCGGATCGGCTCCGGCGCGCTGGCAACAACCTGTCCGTGCAGGAGCTGCAGCAGCACCCTGTCATCGGCAACCAGCTGCGCACCATAGGCCATCAGCTGCAACGCCAGCGCAGACTTGCCTTGGCCGGAGGTGCCGGTGATCAACAGCCCCCGCCCCTCCAGCGCGACGCAGGAGGCATGCAGGATAAGGCTTTCCGTCTCAGGCATGATTACACCGGCAGGCCGACCACAAACCTCGCGCCCAGAGGTTCAGAGGTTACATCGGCCTCAGTCGGGCGGATGTTTTCGGCCCAGATCACGCCGCCATGCGCCTCGACAATCTGCTTGGAGATTGCCAGGCCAAGGCCGGAGTTATTGCCGAAATGCTCCACCGGGCGTTGCGAGTAGAAGCGTTTGAAGATCTTGGACAGCGCCTGGTCCGGAATGCCGGGGCCGGTGTCCTCGACCACAACCAGCACCCGGTTAGCGCGGCGGCGGGCCCAGACGCGGATGGCGTCGCCCTCCTCGCAGAAGGAGATTGCATTGGTGATCAGGTTGACAAAGACCTGTGCCAGCCGTGCCTCCAGCCCTTGCAGCTGGATGGGCTGGGCCGGCAGGTCGGTGATGTAGTCGATCCCCTTGGCACGGGCGTCCTCGCCCAGGTACTGGTTCAGATTGCCCAGCATAGCCAGCAGGTCGAACTCCTCTTCCTCTTCCTTGACCAGCTCTGCATCAAGCCGCGAGGCATTGGAAATGTCGCTGACCAGCCGGTCCAGGCGGCGCACGTCGTGTTCAATCACATCCATCAGCTTCTCGCGCTGATCGTCGCGCTTGACCATGCGCAGGGTGCCGACTGCAGACTGCAGACTGGCGAGAGGATTCTTGATTTCATGCGCCACATCGGCGGCGAACTGTTCGTTGCTGTCGATGCGGGTATAGAGCGCCTTGACCATGCCGCGCAAAGCGCGGCTGAGGCGGCCGATCTCATCCGGGCGGGCGGAGAGGTCGGGAATGCGGATCCGGCCCGGGCTGGACTTGCGGCTGCCGCGTTCACGGCCCAGTTCAGCGGCCTCGGCCAGGTCGGCCAGCGGATTGGCAATCGTTGAGGCCAGCACCAGGCTGAGGCCGACGGACACCAGCAGGGCAACCACAAACATCTGCAGCACCCGCTCCTGCTCGCCGCGCACCAGCGCCTCCACTTCACCAGTGGGCGACGTCAGCGCAATCACCCCGACCGCGTTGCCATTGTGCATGATGGGGGTTGCGGCCGAGATCACACGGCTGCCGCTGGTATCCACGACCGTTTCAACCCCGGTGCCGCCATTCATCGCCCGGTCGACCAGGCCGCCCAGCCGTTCCTGCAGCGACGGGCTGGGGCTGCCGGCGCCGGCGGCTGGCGTGCCGTCACCATCGGCGATCCCCCACAGAGCAGACAGCGCATCGCTGATCAGCGTCCTGCTTCTGCCGCTGTCGTTCAGCACATTCAGGGCATCGCTGCGATCGACGCCCTTGATGCTGGAAATCAGATTGCCGGTGGTATCGAAAACAAAGGCCTCGACGCCGCCGCGCAGGCTGAGGCGGGCCAGCGTATCCTCGACCTGGATGCCATCACCGGCAGCAAAGCTGACCGCTCCTGCGGCCGGCATTTCCGCCTCGAATACATCTGCGGCCAGCATCGCCTCAGAAACCAGCGTACCCGCGCGCTGCTGCACCAGGCTCTGGCGCGAGGAATTCAGATACAGGATTCCGGTGACCAGTATGATCAGCGCAATCAGGTTGAAGGTGATGATCTTGCGGGTCAGCGGCGAACCCTTGAGCGGCAACAGCCCGCGGCGCGCGCGTTTGACCTGCATTTCCCGCGTGACGGATTGCTCGGGGGTGACCCAATCCTCCCCCAGAACAACATCGCCGTCCTGCTGGCGTTGCATTATGCTGGTATCGCGCATGCGCGCCCACTCCTCCGGCCGGGGGCGAACCGCCCCGCTCAAACGTGCCGCTTATTCTTCATTATAACGGTAACCGATTCCATAAAGAGTTTCGATTGCCGCAAATTCCGGATCCGCGCTGCGCATTTTCTTGCGCAGGCGCTTGATATGGCTGTCGATGGTCCGGTCGTCCACATAAACCTGGTCATCATAGGCCACATCCATCAGCTGATCGCGGCTTTTGACAAAGCCCGGCCGCTGGGCCAGCGCCTGCAGCAGCAGGAATTCGGTCACCGTCAGCGACACGTCCTTGCCCTTCCAGCTAACCGCGTGGCGCAGCGGATCCATCCGCAGGTTGCCGCGTTCCATCACCTTGGTCTCGGGGCTGCTGCTGCCGGCGGCATCGCTGCTGATCGCCTCCTGCCGGCGCAACAACGCCCGGATCCGTTCAACCAAAAGCCGCTGCGAGAAAGGTTTCTTGACGTAATCGTCGGCGCCCATGCGCAGCCCCAGCACCTCGTCGATCTCGTCGTCCTTGGAGGTGAGGAAGATCACCGGCATCTGGGTTTTCTGGCGCAGCCGCTGCAGCAGATCCATGCCATCCATGCGCGGCATCTTGATGTCCAGCACAGCCATGTCGGGCAGCTTCTTGTTGAAGGCGTCCAGCGCCGCCTGGCCGTCATTATAGGTTTCGACCTCAAAGCCCTCGGCCTCAAGCGTCATGGAAACCGATGTCAGGATGTTCCTGTCATCGTCAACCAAAGCAATCTTTGACATTGGAATTGCCCCTAATCTGCTCTGTTCTGTGTTTTGTTTTTACCACTTTCATCGCCGTTATGATGCGCCGAATCAATCCCATTTGAAGAATCGCGGCGATCTTTGGGCTCAATTGGGGCAAAAATACCTTAGCGTCTGCTGAACAAGCGGGCGCTTTTCTGCATTGCAAATAATGGTTGCGCTAAACATTGCCTTGGTGGCGCTAACTGGGGGTAAGCGGCCTGTTCACCGCCTAAAACGCCGTGTTAAGACCGCGCCACCGGCAGCCTTGCCGTTTTCTATTGCCCCAATGGCGCAGCCGCGCAGCCTGCGTGCCGCCCGCGCCGCCACAGGAGAAAAAACGCATGACATCTGGACGGGTTAACCCGCAATTCCGCCTCGAAGATCAGGGCATCGAGGGTCTGGGAAATGTCTATTACAACTTCATGGAGCCGGCGCTGATCGAAGCCGCGCTGAAGCGCGGCGAAGGCACGCTGGGCAATGGCGGCGCCTTCCTCGTGACCACCGGCAAGTTCACCGGCCGCTCGCCCAAGGACAAACATGTCGTGAAAACCGACAGCGTCCGCGACACCATCTGGTGGGATAACAATGCCGCAATGAGCCCGGAAGGCTTCGATGCGCTCTATGCCGACATGCTGGAGCACATGAAGGGCCGCGACTACTTTGTGCAGGACCTGGTCGGCGGCGCCGATCCGGTGCATGCGATCAACGTCCGCATGGTCACTGAGCTCGCCTGGCACAACCTGTTCATCCGCCACCTGCTGCGCCGTCCCGACCGCGAGGACCTGAACGACTTCGTGGCCGATTTCACCATCATCAACTGCCCGTCCTTCCAGGCCGACCCGAAGAAGCACGACTGCCGGTCCGAAACCGTGATCGCGCTGAACTTCGACAAGAAGGTGATCCTGATCGGCGGCACTGAATACGCAGGCGAGAACAAGAAATCGGTGTTCACCCTGCTGAACTACCTGCTGCCGGAAAAGGGCATCATGCCGATGCACTGCTCCGCCAACCACGCCAAGGGCAACGCGGTCGACACCGCGGTATTCTTCGGCCTTTCCGGCACCGGCAAAACCACCCTGTCCGCCGACCCGGACCGCGTTCTGATCGGCGATGACGAGCATGGCTGGGCGTCCAACGGCACCTTCAACTTCGAAGGCGGCTGCTATGCCAAGACCATCAACCTGAACCCCGAGGCAGAGCCGGAAATCTACGCCACCACCCACAAGTTCGGCACCGTGATCGAGAACATGGTGTTCGATGAGGAAACCAAAGAGCTGGATTTCAACGACGACAGCCTGACCGCCAACATGCGTTGCGCCTACCCGCTGCATTACATCTCCAATGCATCGGCCAGCGCCCGCGGCGGCCACCCGAAGAACATCATCATGCTGACCTGCGATGCCTTCGGCGTGCTGCCTCCGATCTCGCGGCTGACCCCGGCGCAGGCGATGTACCACTTCCTGTCGGGCTTCACCTCCAAGGTGGCCGGCACCGAGCGCGGCGTGACCGAGCCGGAGCCGACCTTCTCGACCTGCTTCGGCGCCCCCTTCATGCCGCGCCGCCCCGAGGTTTACGGCAACCTGCTGCGCGAAAAGATCGCCCAGCACGGCGCGACCTGCTGGCTGGTGAACACCGGCTGGACCGGCGGCGCCTATGGCACCGGCAGCCGGATGCCGATTAAGGCAACCCGCGCGCTGCTGACCGCGGCACTGGACGGGTCGCTGGCGGATGCAGAATTCCGCAAGGACGTGAACTTTGGCTTTGACGTGCCGGTAAACGTGCCAGGCGTGCCGGAGCTGCTGCTGGATCCGCGCCGCACCTGGGATGACAAGGACGCCTATGACACCCAGGCGGCCAAGCTGGTGCAGATGTTCTCCGACAACTTCGAGCAGTACCTGCCGTTCATCGACGAGGACGTGAAGGCCGCAGCCATCGGCTGATGCTGTCCAAATTCCTCCGAGTAAAGAAAACCCCAGCCCTGCGCTGGGGTTTTTCATTTCAGGAAATTAATTTTCCAATAAACACTTCCTTAACCTCTCCAGCGCAAATCTTCCGCAAGCGCGGCTTTGCGGCTGTTTGACTGATTATTGCGCCACACCGGGGAGGGCGAAATGGATAAAGAGGCTTTGACGGTTTTCAACAGTATTTTCAGTACCGGCAGCGCCTTTGTGTACCGCTGTGCCAATGACGAGAACTTCACGATGAAGTTCATGGCCGGACAGGTCGAGAAGCTCTGCGGCTGCCCGAAATCGGACATTCTGGAGAACTCCAAAGTGTCTTACGTGGGCTTGACCCATGCAGGCGACATTGACCGGGTTTTCGCCGAGGTGGATGCAGCCATCGAAGCAAAGGAGAACTGGGATGTCGCCTACCGGCTGAGTCGGCCCGACGGCTCGGAGACATGGGTGCGCGAGCGTGGCAATGCGGTCTATGACGACAGCGGCGAGATGATCTATCTCGAAGGGCTGGTGGTGGATGCCTCGGCCGAGGTCAACCTACGCAATGAACTGCAGGAGACATTGAACCGCACCGAGGAAGCCAACGCCGAAATCATCAATTTGGCCGAAAACATCCTGAGGTCCGTCCAGAAGCTGTCCATCCTGGCGATCAACGCCGGGATCGAGGCCGCGCGGGCGGGTAAGGCAGGCCTAGGCTTTGCCTATCTTGCCCGGGAGATCAAGGCGCTGGCGGATGAGAACAACCGCTGGGCCAGCCGCATCACCGACACGATGGCCCAGCGCAAGCGCGATGAAGCACGGGAGGCAGCCAGCGAAACTAAGGCCGGTTAGCGCACCACCGATCCCGTGACCATGTCCCGTACTTTCAGCGCATAGCGGTCGGTCATGCCAGAGACGAAATCGGCCAGCGAATGCATCGCGGTGTAGGCGTCCTCCACCCCGCGCAGGTCCAGATCCACAGCACGGATCAGCTTGGCCCAGTAGCCGTGCCGGGCTTTCAGCTCCTGTGCGTCCCAGCCGCACGCACGCAGGTCGCCATAAAGACCGTGGAAATGGTCCAGCACCGAATGCAGCACCTGGCGCCCGGTGATCTCCAGTTCAGTCTTGCGGCGGGCGACAAAGATCCGCTGCTCTGACAGCTCTTTCAGCCGGGCAAAGGCCTGCGCCTTGGAAGACACTTCCATCAGCCCGTCGTTGAACTCACCCATCATGATGGCGTCATAGTTTTCCAGAAAGGCCGTCACGGCGGCGTCGATCGACTGGCCGATTGCAAAGGCGCGCAGCAGCCCGATCCGGTCGCGCATCGGCAGGCCGCGGTCCTCGTTCGGCTTGCCAATGATGGCTTCCAGCGCCTCGGCAACCTCAGTGCGGTCCAGGTCGCCCATGCTGGCCGCATCCTCGATATCCAGGATGCGGTAACAGATGTCATCTGCCGCCTCGACCAGGAAGGCCAGCGGGTGCCGCCGCCGCCAGCCGCCTGGCTCGGCCGGCAGGCCCAGCGCCTCGGCGGTTTCCTCAAACAGCTCTGCGTCGGAGTGGAACACCCCAAACTTCTTGAGACCCACATAGGGTGCCTTGCTGGGCCCCACAGCCTCATCCCGCACCTGACGAGTGCACGGATATTTCATGAAGGCGCCAAGCGTCGCATAGCTGAGCCGCAGCCCGCCCTGCTGCTGGGCGTATTCCAGCCGCCCGACGATGCGGAAGCCCTGCGCGTTTCCCTCGAAATTCTCGAATTCCGCCTGCAAATGCGCTGGTACCGCCGCGGCCACGCCTTGGCCGGACCGGAACTGCGCTGCAAACCAGTCGCCGATGCTGTCCTCCCCGGAGTGGCCAAAGGGCGGGTTGCCGATGTCATGCACCAGGCAGGCGGCCTCCACATGGCCTGCCAGCCGCGCGGTCTGATCCGCCTTCAGGCTGCCGCGTTCCACCAGCGCAGCCCCCACGCCTGCGCCCAGAGAGCGGCCTACGCTGGCGGTTTCCATGCTGTGTATCATCCGGTGATGCACGTGGTCATGGTCGTGCAGCGGGTGCACCTGGGTTTTCTGAGCCAGGCGGCGGAAGGGTTCGCTGAACAGGATCCGGTCATAATCCTGCAGATAGGCCGGGCGGCCCGGTTTCTCGCCATACTCCGGCCGGCACAGCCTCCCCGGGTTCAGCAACCTGTTCCATTCCATCGCCATGTGCCTGCTCCTTTGCCTGATTGGCAGTGCTTAAACGGGAGGCCGGGCGGAATTGCAAACGCTTCAGCGCGGCTTGATCCCGGCGGGCTCCAGCTTATGCTCCGGCTCCACGTGAATCACCACCTGCGCATCCGGGAGCGCTCCCTTCAAGGCAGCCTCCACCCTATCGCAAATGTCATGAGCGGCGCGCACGCGCATGGCGCCATCCACCACCATATGAAACTCGACAAACAACGCGCGGCCGGCGCGGCGGGTTTTGAGGCCGTGGACCTGCATCGCGCCATTGGCTGTGCGGTGGATAATCTCCTCGATCCTTGCGCGTTCCTCCTCCGGGGCGGCGGTGTCCATCAGGCCGCTGACGGACGAGGCGATCACCAGCCAGCCCTCGCGCAGGATGTTGACGCCGACCAGCAGCGCCAGCAGCGGGTCGAGCACGGCCCAGCCGGTGACTAGCGCCAGCCCCAACCCGGCCAGAACCCCGGCAGAGGTCCAGACGTCGCTCATCAGGTGGCGGCCGCCGGCGGACAGGGCCGGAGAGCTAAGCCGAGTGCCCGCACGCAGCAGCATCTGCGCCCAGGCGAGGTTCACCAGCATTGCCAGTGCGTTCACCACCATGCCCGCGGCGCCCCAGTCGGCAGCAGCCGGGCGGGTGAGCGCGCTGATGGCCTCATGCAGGATCACCAGGGCCGCGATCACGATCAGGATGCCCTCGATCACCGCCGAGAAGTACTCTGCCTTATGGTGGCCATACGGATGGCCTGCATCCGGGGGCCGCTGGGCATAGCGCACCGCAAACCAGGCCATCACCGCGCCGCCGATGTTCACCAGCGATTCCAAGGCATCCGACAAGAGCGCCACCGAGCCGGTCATCATCCAGGCAGTAACTTTCAGCCCCATGACCACCAGCGCAATCAGGATAGAGCCCGTTGCCAGCTGCTCGGCGCTGAACCTTTGTGGCATGATCCCTCCCGCCTGCGCCTTGCTCACATCACCAGCCCGCGGCGCAGCAGGTTCAGCCCGGCAATCAGCAGCACCACCAGCGTTGCCCGCCGGAACAGAACCTGGTCGATCCGGTCATGCAGCTGCCCGCCGATCCACATGCCCGCGACGGCCGGCACGATCAGCGCCAGCGAGAACGGGGCTGTCTCAGCCCGCATCACCCCCGAGCCGACATGCGCAATCAGCAAGGCCACCGCGCCCAGGCCGTAGATTACCCCCTGCACCCGGATCTGCTCTGTCTTCTCGGTGCCCAGCGCCGTCAGATACGCCACCGTCGGCGGCCCCCAGACGCCCGACACGCCGCCAATCAGCCCGGCCACACCGCCGACGACCGCTTCGCTGCGGCGGGTTGGACTGGTGATGGAGAACACCTTTCCCATCAGCTGGATACAGGCAAAGACCGTGACAGGCGCACCGATGACCAGCAACAGCGCCTGCTGCGGCAGGACCCGCACCGACTGGGCGCTGAGCAGCAGGCAGACCAGCCCGATCAGCAGGAACACCCGGAACTTGCGAATGGAGGCCATCGCCGCGCCCGGCCCCTGCCGCAGCGCCTGCATACCGTTTGTGACCAAGGTCGGTAGAATCAGCCCTGCCAGCGCCAGGTCCGGCGCCAAAAACATGCTGAGGCCGGAGATGAAGATCATCGGCATGGCAAAACCAACCAGGCCTTTGACGGTGCCGGCCAGCAGCGCAATGCCAAATGCTGCCGCCAGCTCCGCCGGGGAAAGGAGAGAAAACAATGCAGTCATTCCTCCGCTCTATCACATCCTCAGCGTGCTGCATTGGCAAAATCAACACGCAAGATTTGATCCAAATGACGCACCCATGAGTATTTTTGTTGCGCTGCACCTGCGAAATGATTTACCACCGGGCGACCGGAAAAGGATCTGATTCATGGCCCACGACGGACAGGACTTGCATATGAAACCGACACTCATCCCCGACCTGCTGGCGCTGACCGCCGCATCCCTGGAACCGCTGGACCAGCTGTTTGAGGCCGCCCGCGCCTCGGTCAAGGAGATGGTCAGCGAGGAGGGCCGCGTCTCCGGCCGGCTGATCGAGGAAAACCAGGTGGCGGCGCACGGGCTGTCGTGGCTGGCGACCTATGTCTACTGCCTGCGCCAGATGCAGAAATGGGCAGAGAAGCTGCAGGCCGAGGGCAAGTTCGGCGAGATGGAGCAGCTGATTCACCAGATCGGCTTTGGCGAATACCTGCTGCAGGTGAGCGGCGGCATCCAGATGAACCAGGGCGAGATCATCCGCCTGCAGGATCTAGGACTGGGCGCGGACGCTCTGAACACGCTGAAGGTGCCTGCGGTGGAAACGCTCAGCGCGCAAGGAAACAGCCAGGCCGCCCGCACCCGGCTGGTGGAGCTGATGGAGGAACAGGCAGGCTCCACCATGTTCGGCGCCTCCGGCCTGGAGGAAGAGCTGGAAATGATCCGCGACCAGTTCCGCCGCTATGCGGTGGAGAAGGTCGAGCCGAATGCCCATGACTGGCACCTGAAAGATGAGCTGATCCCGATGGAGGTGATCGAGGAACTGGCCGAGATGGGCGTATTCGGCCTGACCATCCCGGAGGAATACGGCGGCTTCGGCCTGTCGAAGGCCTCGATGGTGGTGGTGTCCGAAGAGTTGTCGCGCGGCTATATCGGCGTCGGCTCACTGGGCACCCGGTCGGAGATTGCGGCGGAGCTGATCCTGTGCGGCGGCACCGATGAGCAGAAGGCCAACTGGCTGCCGAAACTGGCCAGCGCGGAAATCCTGCCCACCGCCGTTTTCACAGAGCCGAACACCGGCTCCGACCTCGGCAGCCTGCGCACCCGTGCGGTGAAGGACGAGAACGGCGATTACAAGATCACCGGCAACAAGACCTGGATCACCCACGCCGCCCGCACCCATGTGATGACTCTGCTGGCGCGCACCGACCCGAACACCACCGATCACCGCGGGCTCTCGATGTTCCTGGCGGAGAAGACCCCGGGCACCGACGAGGCCCCCTTCCCCACCCCCGGCATGACCGGCGGCGAGATCGAGGTGCTGGGCTACCGCGGCATGAAGGAATACGAGCTCGGCTTCGACAATTTCCACGTGAAACAGGAGAACCTGCTGGGCGGTGAGGAGAACAAGGGCTTCAAACAGTTGATGGAGACCTTTGAGTCGGCCCGCATCCAGACCGCGGCCCGCGCCATCGGCGTGGCGCAGTCGGCGCTGGACATCGCCATGCAATACGCGCAGGAGCGCAAGCAGTTCGGCAAGTCGCTGATCAATTTCCCGCGGGTGTCCGGCAAGCTGGCGATGATGGCGGTGGAGATCATGATTGCCCGCCAGTTGACCTATTTCTCCGCCTGGGAAAAGGACCACGGCCACCGCTGCGACCTGGAGGCCGGCATGGCCAAGCTCTTGGGCGCGCGCGTTGCCTGGGCGGCCGCCGACAACGGGCTGCAGATCCACGGCGGCAACGGCTTTGCGATGGAATACAAGATCTCCCGCGTGCTGTGCGACGCCCGTATCCTCAACATCTTCGAGGGTGCCGCCGAGATCCAGGCGCAGGTCATCGCCCGCCGCCTGCTGGGCTGACAGCTTGATAACAGAGTGATCCGGGAGCACTCCCGCTCAAGCCCGGCGTTCGCGCCGGGTTTTCGTTTTGCAGAACAGCCCCGCCCTGAATGCGTCCTCGTTGCAACCGATGTCAGGAATAAGACTGTTTCCAAGCCAGGTTATTCGATCCTTAACAATTTGTGGTTAACAAGTGTCCATGACACTTTTCCGCTGCTTCCTTTTACCCGTTTTTCTGCTGCTCTCCGCCTGCGCAGCTTCCGTGCCGTCAGAGAACCCGTCCCGTATTCTGGCCATGGGGGATTCGCTCCTGGCCTGGCACAGCCTGTCCGGCAAATCCGTGACCGACGCTGTTGCCCGCGAACTGCAGGAGCCGGTGGTGGACCGCTCGGTCTCCGCGGCGCGGGTCATTTACAAGCTGCCGATCTCCGGTGCCGCAGGGATGAATATCCGCAAGCAGTACACACCCGGAAAATGGGACTGGGTGATCGTGAACGGCGGCGGCAATGACCTGTGGCTTGGCTGCGGCTGCTTTGCCTGCAACCGCAAGATGGACAAGCTGATCTCCAGCGACGGGCGCCAGGGCGCCATCCCCGGCATGCTGTCTGAGCTGCGCGCAACCGGCGCCAAGGTGATTTACGTCGGCTACCTGCGCAGCCCCGGTGTCGGCTCGCTGATCGAGCATTGCCGCGACGAAGGCAACGAACTGGAATCCCGCATCGAACGGCTGGCGGCGCTGGACGAGGGCATCTATTTCGTGTCGAACAAGGACCTGGTCCCCTATGGCGACCGCTCCTATCACGCGCTCGACATGATCCACCCGTCGGTCAAGGGCAGCAGCGAGATCGGCCGCAAAGTGGCGGCGATCATTCAGGCAAACTAACCGTCGGCCCTCCCGCCCCCTCCGGCGCATTCATGGAATGCGCTTCCGGTGTTGGGCCTGGCGCCGTGCTGCGCACGGCGCGGCAGCGCACCTTTCGCTCGAACCGGTACCCGCCGCGCAACGCGCGGCGCCCGGCCCAACGGGCGCAAGGCTTTTTCAATGCCGCCGCGACGGGCGGGAGAGCTCCCCTCAGTGAATTCCGTCCTTCAGCACCCAAAGCGCTGCAGTTCTTCGGCCCGCCCCGCACAGTGCGGAAGTCACTTTTCCGGGAAAGCTCATGTTGCGTCTCATATTACTGCAAGCCCTGCTGCTCATTGCGGCCTGCACTGGGGACGAAACCCTGTCGGCTTACGGGGCCGCAGGAAAGTTTTGGCGTCTGCAAAGCATTGATGGTGCAGCCTATACCGCCGCCGCCAGCCTGCGCTTCCCGGAGCCCGGAACCATAGCGGGACAGGCGCCCTGCAACAGCTTCAAGGGCAAACAGACTGCGCCTTATCCATGGTTCGCGGTTGAGGCCCTTGCCGTGACTCGGGCGGCCTGCCCCGGCCTGAAAGCCGAAGCCGCCTTCCTGCAAGCTTTGCAGGCGATGACGCTGGCCGAGGTTTCCGGCCGCGTGCTGATCCTCAGCAACGGCCAGGGGCGCGAGATGCTGTTCACAGCCGGCGGCTGAGCAGATCCGCCAGCCGCCCGCGTGCCTCTGGCAACGGCCGGTTGCCCAGCGATGGCGCCACGTGTGCTTCCAGGAAGTAGCCGGTGGTGCGCAGCGCCTGCAGGATTTCGGCGTCTCCTGCGTCCCCTTTCCCCAGCATCACCGGCGGCAACGGCAAGAGCCGGTCCGCCCACTCCCCGGCGCCTTCACGTGAAACAGCCCGGCCCGTCTTTGGCGACACATAGGCCAGCCCGGCCTGCCTGCCGGTCACCGCACAAGCCGACAGGTCCAAGCCAAAGCCCATCTCCTCCAGCAGCGCCAATTCCCAGCGCAGATAGGCGAGCGGCCAGAGTTCCTCGTTTTCCAGCAGATCCAGCAGCCGTTCGCTGCGGGTGTAGAGGTCCGGATGCGGCTCCCGCTCCGGCAGGCAGAAGGCCAGCAGCGCTGTCACCGCATTAAGCCCCGCCAGCGCCAGCCGTCCCGACAAAGCAGCCGCCGCCCGGCTGCGCAGGGGTTCCGCGTGATAACTGCCCAGGTGATCCTCCAGCCGCGCCCGCCAGGTCACATCCAGCTGCGCGCCGGGCTGCAGGATGGGGGCCATCCTGCGGCTGGCGCCGCCGCGCACCACGCCTGCGTGGCGACCGTGCTCCTCAGTGAAGACGTCTATGATTGCCGAACTTTCGCCGTGGCGGCGCATCGATAGCAATATGCCGTGATCACGCCACTCCAATGGCGGGCCTCCCTGTCATCCGGTCCGCCCCAGCAGAGCGCATTGCAGGCCAGCCTGCAAGCGGCAGGGTCACTCCAGCCCTGGCTCGTCCAGCAGATGGCGGCCGGAGCGGTCCTCGACCTCGACCACCCAGAGATCCGGATCGAATTCCCGCTGGCGGCGGATGGAGCCATCGACCTCGGCCTCGGCCCCGGCGGCCAGCTCATCCCATTTGCGGGCGCCGCTCATCAGGTCAAAGGTGCGGTGAAAGACGCGGGCCTGGCCGTCCAGCGTGTTGAGCTTGACCAGCACCGCACCTGCCGTGTCGTCACCGTGCGAGGTGACAAAGGCCGGGATATCCATCAGCCGCAGGCGGGCCAAATAGGCCTGCACCCAGAATTCGGCAGTGAGGCGGGTCATGCCGCGCCTTCGCCGGCGGCAGCGCCAGCCGGCAGTGCGGGAGCCTCCGGCGGGAGTATTTTCACAAAGGTGAAAAGCATGGGGCGCTTCAATTGCCGTCTTTGAAGTCGAGGCCCATTTCGGAATAGCGCTCGGCCTCTTCCAGCCAGTTCGGGCGCACCTTCACCTGCAGGAACAGATGCACCTTGCGGCCCAGGAATTCCTCCAGCTCGGCACGGGCGGCTTGGGAGACGGCTTTGATGGTTTCGCCGCGCTTGCCCAGCACGATGCCCTTGTGGCCGTCGCGGACCACATAGATGATCTGGTCGACCCGGGCGGAGCCGTCCTTGCGCTCTTCCCAATTCTCGGTCTCGACGGTCAGCTGGTAAGGCAGTTCCTGGTGCAGGCGCAGGGTCAGCTTCTCGCGTGTCATTTCCGCTGCGATCATCCGCATCGGCAGGTCGGCGATCTGGTCCTCGGGGTAGAGCCAGGGGCTTTCCGGCAGCTGGCCTGCCAGCCATTGACGCAAATCGTCGACGCCGTGGCCGCGTTCGGCCGAGATCATGAAGGTTTCGGCGAATTCATAGCGGCTGTTCAGGTCCTGGGCGAGGCCCAGCAGTTTCTCGGCGGGCACCTTGTCGATCTTGTTGATCGCCAGCGCCACGGTGCGGCCGGTGCCAATCTCGGCAAGGCCTTCCAGGATGGTTTCAACGCCTTCGGTGATGCCGCGGTGGGCCTCGACCATCAGCACGACGACATCGGCGTCGGCAGCGCCGCCCCAGGCGGCGGCTACCATCGCACGGTCCAGGCGGCGGCGCGGGCGGAACAGGCCGGGCGTGTCGACGAATACGATTTGCGCGTCGCCCTCCATTGCCACGCCGCGGATACGGGCGCGTGTGGTCTGCACCTTATGGGTCACGATCGAGACCTTGGCCCCGACCATACGGTTCAGAAGAGTCGACTTGCCCGCATTGGGCTCTCCGATCAGGGCAACGAATCCGGCGCGTGTGGTCATCAATACACATCCTGTTTGCAGAGCAGACCCCCTACAGGATTTTACCCACAGGGGCCAGAGGCGTTTTCAAACGGGGTCTGAGACACAGTCACACAACCTTGCCCTAGGTCAAAGACCTGTGGCAGAGGCCATGTGAGAACCGGAGCGCCAAGCCAAACCCGCAGCCAGGCCTTACTCAGACTTCATAACAGGAGGCCTGCCTGATGAACCGCCGTGAATTTCTGCTTGGGACTGCTGCGTCGGCAGGCGCTTGGCACAGCCAGGTGGGGCTTGGCCAGCGCATCAGCCGCACAACAGCTGACCATCCAGCCTGCCCGGTTTGCCTTTCGGGAAAAACCGACCGAAGGGCTGGTAAGCCTGTCGCCTGACGCACCCCCGCCAGTTATTTATGGGACCCAGGGCGAGCCGATGCGGCTGCGGGTGGCCAATGGCACCGAGGATTACACCGCGATGCATTGGCACGGACTGCGGATTTCCAATGCGATGGACGGGGTGCCCTATCTGACCCAGATGCCAATCGTTAGCGGTGAGGCATTCGACTACGAATTCACACCGCCGGATGCCGGCACCTACTGGTATCACCCGCATTGCATGACCATGGCGCAGATGGCGCATGGGCTGACCGGGGTGATGGTGATCCGGGAAGCGGAGGATCCCGGCTTTGACGGCGACCAGGCCGTCAATTTGCGGGATTTCCGGCTTGATGATGATGGCGCGTTCCTGCCCCATTACACCGCGCGCGGTGCCGCCCGCGGCGGGACCCACGGCAATGTGCTGACCGCGAACTGGCAGCAGGCGCCGGCCTATGATCATCCGGCGGGCGGGCTGGTAAGGCTGCGGGTCGTCAACACGGACACCACGCGGATTTACAAGCTGCACCTCAGCACGGATCAGGCCCGGATCATAGCCTGGGACGGGCACCCGGTGGAGATGGAGCTGCCCCTGCCCTCCGCGAAGGGGCCGCTGCTGGTAGGCCCCGGACAGCGGGTGGATTTCGCGGTGCGGATGCCTGCTCAGGAGGGGAAGACGGCGGATCTGCTGGCGGAGCTGCCAGGCCAGCCCGCCCGCGTCATGGCGCAGCTGCGCTCGGTTGGCGCAAACCTTGGGCGGGACCTGCGTGAACTGAAGCCGTTGCCCGCCAACCCGGTTTCCCGGCCGGATCTGGCAAATGCTGAGGTGCATGACTTCGTCTTTGGCTGGACGCCGGAGGGCGGGCCACCCAATGACGGTTATTACGGCTCGATGGGTTACAGTTTCTGGTCGATCAACCGCACCCCTTGGGCAGGCGACGCCGCCAAGGGCACCGGGCCGCTGGCCACGCTGGAACGCGGCAAGAGTTATGTGCTGAGGCTCAGGAATGAATCGCCGAACCTGCATCCCATCCATTTGCACGGACTGGCGTTTGTTCCGATCCGCTCAAACCTGCGCAAGCTGCCGCCATTGGTGACGGACACCATGCTGCTGCTGAAGGACGAGGTGGCCGAGATTGCGCTGGTGGCCGACAACCCGGGCGACTGGGCCTTCCACTGCCATGTGATCGAGCACCAGAAAACCGGCCTTGCGGGATATATCCGCGTGACCTGAAGCTTTAGCCGAGCTGCTCCAGCAGCGCCTTGGCGGCAGCCTGTTCGGCCTGCCGCTTGGAACCGGCAGTTGCTTGAGCCTCGGTACCGTCCTGCAGGCGTGCTGCGATGGTGAAGACAGGCGCGTGGTCCGGGCCGCTGCGGGACACCTCGACATAAACCGGCACCTTTTGCCCGCGGGCCTGCGCCCATTCCTGCAGCGAGGTCTTGGCGTCCCGCGCATCGGTTTCGACCTGGTGAATACGGCTGCCCCACAGGCGCAGGATCATCTCGGCTGCGGCATCAAAGCCTGCGTCCTTGTAGACCGCAGCGATTACCGCCTCCATCGCATCGCCCAGCAAGGCCTGCTTGCGGCGGCCGCCGGACATCATTTCGGAACGGCCAAGCTTCAGCACCGCGCCGATATCGATCTCCTTGGCGACATCGGCGCAGGCTTCCTTGCGCACCAGCGCATTGAAACGCGGCGCCAGCTGGCCCTCGGTGGCGGTCTTGTCATGCTCCAGCAGCGCAGTTGCCATCACCAGCCCCAGCACCCGGTCGCCCAGGAACTCCAGCCGCTGGTTGTCCTTGCGGGTGGAGGAGGACACGGAGGCATGAGTCACGGCGCGCTGCAGCAGCTCGGGGCGGGCAAACTTATGCCCGATCCGCTCCTCGAACGCGCGCAATTCCTTGGACAGTTTCACTCGATCCCCTTGAAGAAACGATCGCCGCGCCAGGTCCAGAAATAGAGCATGGACCGCCCGGCGGAGGAGAACATGATCCGGTCGGCGCGGCCGATCAGGTTTTCATAAGGCACAAAGCCAACCCCGCCCGCGGATTGCGGCAGGCGGCTGTCCGAGGAGTTGTCCCGGTTGTCGCCCATGAAGAAATAGTGGCCTTCGGGCACCTGGTAGACGCCGGTGTGGTCCATGCCCTGGTTGGTGATGTTGAGCACGATATGCTCATTGCCGCCCGGCAGGGTCTCCAGCTTGCGCGACTTCTTGCAGATGGCGCCCTGACCCACCGGCGCGTTTTCACAGCGCGGGAAGGAGCCCTGCGGCCCCTGGCGTTCCATCACTTCCTCGAACTGGCCGGCGTCCTGCAGCTTGACCGCTTCGCCATTGATGAACAGCACGCCGTTCTTCATCTGGATCTTGTCGCCCGGCAGGCCGACCAGCCGCTTGATGAAGTCGTTGCCGTTGACCGGATGGCGGAACACCACCACATCACCGCGCTCCGGCTCGCCGCCCATCAGGCGTGTGTTGTCACCGTCCAGAAAGCCGCAAATGTCCTTGGCGTCGATGTTCAGCCCGACCGCCCCAATACGCACGCTAGGGCAGGAGGCATAGGAATAGCCATAGGCCATCTTGTTCACGAACAGGAAATCCCCGATCAGCAGGGTTTCCTTCATTGATCCGGACGGAATCCAGAAGGGCTGGAAAAACAGGGTGCGGAAGACACCGGCGATCAGCAGCGCGTAGACGATGGTCTTGATCGTCTCAAGGATCGAACTGCCGGTCTTTGCTTTGGCCGTCATCAGGCTCTCCGGTTTGGAAACAGGGTCCGGGGCTACATGCGGGCCTGCGGGGGCCAAGTCAAGTTCCCGAAGGTGATTCCGCCGGGTCGCTGGCGGCCGGGCGCGCCTCGATCACCACAAAGGCCTGCGCCCAGGGGTGGTCGTCGGTCAATGTCACGTGAATCACCGCCTCATGGCCGGGCGGGGTCATCTCGCGCAGCCGGTCAGCGGCCCAGCCGGTGACATGCATCACCGGCTGGCCGGTGCGCAGGTTGGAGACCGCCATGTCCTTCCAGGCAATGCCCATGCGCAGGCCGGTGCCCAGCGCCTTGGAGCAGGCCTCCTTAGCGGCCCAGCGCTTGGCATAGGTGCCGGCCACATCGCGGCGGCGCTCGGCCTTGCGCTGTTCCACTTCCGTGAACACCCGGTTGCGGAACCTGTCTCCGAAACGGTCCAGCGTGCGCTGGATACGTTCGATATTGGCAAGATCGGTTCCGACACCCAGGATCATTCTTGCAGCCGTTTCAAACCCAGCTTGATGCCATGGCCCAGGAACAGGCGGTTGACCATCAGGATGACCGCCAGCAGCAGAACACAAACGCCTGCCAAATACAGGACCGGAACCGTTTGCCGCGCCTCTACCATCACCGGGTTGTTCCAGTAGAGCGGCAATTGCACAATCGTCAGCACTGCCACCACCCCGGTCATCGCCGCCGCGTTGACCCAGGCCGTCTTGCCCGCCAGCGGTTCCCGGGTTGCCTGCGCAATACGCATCCCCTCCAGCACCGAAGCAAACATCGGCGGCAGCACGGTTGCGAGCCCGGCCGGCATCCCGACTCCGAACTGCGCCAGCAGCAGACCCAGCAGCAGCATCCCGACAGAGGCCGCCATCCACAACAGCCCGTAACGGATCAAATTCACTTGCATGGTTTCATCACCCCCGCGCTTCATCCATCAGGCGGCGCATTTCCTGCACTGCCGGGGTCAGCCCGCGAAAGATGGCTTCGCCGATCAGGAAGTGGCCGATGTTGAGCTCCTTCACCTCCGGAAAGGCTGCAACCGGCTGCACGGTTTCATAGGTGAGGCCATGCCCTGCATGCACCTCCAGCCCCAGCGAATGGGCGTAGGCAGACATTTCCCGCAGCGCCTCCAGCTCGCGGTCGCGTTCTGCAAGCTTGCCCTCGGCGTGGAAATCGCAATAGGCGCCGGTGTGCAGCTCGATTACCTCGGCACCGATCCGGTGCGCGGCCTCGATCTGCTTCCGGTCAGCGGCGATGAAGATCGACACCCTGCAGCCCGCATCCCGCAGGGGGGCGATGAAATGGGCTAGGCGGTTTTCCTCTCGGGCCACTTCCAGCCCGCCCTCGGTGGTGCGCTCCTCGCGCTTCTCCGGCACGATGCAGACCGCGTGCGGCTTGTGGCGCAGGGCGATCTTCTGCATTTCCTCCGTCGCCGCCATCTCGAAATTCAGCGGCACGGTCAGCGCCTCCATCAGCGCGTCGATATCCGCATCGGTGATATGGCGGCGGTCTTCGCGCAGGTGGGCGGTAATGCCGTCGGCACCTGCTTCCTCCGCCAGTTTTGCGGCGCGGACCGGGTCCGGATAGGCGCCGCCGCGGGCGTTGCGCACCGTGGCCACATGGTCGATGTTCACGCCCAGGCGCAGTTGGTTCTGTGTCATGACAGCTGTCTCATCCGTCTGAAGTCAAAGCGTTAACCCAAAGACTAGACAGACAGCGAGCAAGAGCAAGCCTGCAGGCAATAATGGTACAATCCGGCGCGCGGCTCAGGAGCCGGTGCTGACCTCGGCGCGCTGCTTGATCGCCTCGAACTTGGCCTTGATCTTGGCCCGGCGGCGCTGCTGGTAGACCCGGATCACCGGCAGACTGAGCATATAGCAGACCGTGGCGGAGATGATGCCCGGGATGATGCCGCCGATCAGGTAGGGGTAAAACACCTCGTTGTAGAACAGATGCAGCCCCTGCCAGTCGGCGGGCTTGTCCATGAACAACGCAAACAGGTTGTCCTTGAGGTCGCCGCCGGCAGCCAGGAACTTGCCCACCAGGGATTTGTCGACCTCCTCGTCGAACTCGGTGCCCAGCAGCCAATGGCCGGTCTGCAGGCTGGCCACCCCGATCGGGACATAAGTCAGCGGGTTTCCAAAAAAGGTGGCGCTGAGCGAGGCCAGGATATTGCCATTCATCATTCGGGCGATGATTGCCGCCACCAGGAAATGCAGCCCATAGAACGGCGTGAAGGTGGTGAACACCCCGGCCCAGATACCGCGAGCAATACGTTCGGGCGAATCGGGCAACCGCCGCACCCGGTGTTTCACGTACAGGAAGGCCCGGCCCCAGCCGCCGCGCGGCCAGACGAAATCCGCAAGCGCCCGGATGGGCGAACGTCTGTCCCGGCGCCTGAATACCAAAGCTGTCCGTCCTTCCCAGTTCCGGCTCAGAGTTTCAGCGGCTTATCCCGGAAAATGGCGCTCTTCCGGCTTGTTCCGGAACCGCGCCACCGCGGCAACATCGCTTTCTGCCTCAAGCGTCAGCATCAGCGAGTGCAGCTGCTCCACATCCCGCAGCTCCACGTTGATCATAAGCCGGTAAAAGTCTGGTTTCCTGTCAACAAATTCAAGGTCCGAGATATTGGCCTTTTTCTCGCCGATCAATGTGCAAATGCGTCCCAGCACCCCGGCATCGTTGCCGATGGTCAGCTCCAGCGTGGTGCCATAGACCGCCGGGTGGGTGCCGCTGTGCCACTGCACGTCCATCCATCGTTCCGGCTGGTCCTCGAACTCACCCAGCTTGTCGCAATCTGCGGCATGAACCACCACGCCGCGGCCTCGGTAGGTGATGCCGATGATGCGCTCGCCCGGCAGCGGCTGGCAGCAGGGCGCGCGCTCAAAGCTCTGCCCCGGCTCCAGGCCGATCACCGCCCGGCGCGGCGAGATTTCGTCGCCATCGCCAGTGGTCAGCTCCGGGTACACCGATTGCACGACGTCATGGGCGGTGATCTCTGCCGCGCCCAGCCGCGCCAGCAGCTCATCCACCCCACTGGCGCGCAGCGCCCGGGCGGCGGTTTCCAGCGCCTTGTCGGTCGCCTTCTTGCCGACATGCTCAAACGCCGAGCGGGCCAGCTCATGCCCCAGCTTCACAAACCGCGCGCGGTCCGCCTCGCGCAGGGCGCGGCGGATGGCGGTGCGGGCCTTGCCGGTGGTGGCGATCTCCAGCCAGCTGACCTGGGGTGTCTGGCCCTCGGCGGTGATCACATCCACCGACTGGCCGTTGCGCAGCCGGGTCCACAGCGGCACCCGGATCCCGTCCACCTTGGCGCCGACGCAGGCGTGGCCAATACGGGTGTGGATGGCATAGGCGAAATCGATCGGCGTGGCGCCCTTGGGCAGCTTGATCACGTCGCCCTTGGGGGTGAAGCAGAACACCTGGTCCGAATACATCTCGAGCTTCACCGCCTCGAGAAATTCGTCGTGGTCGTCCTCAGCGTCGAACTGCTCGGTCAGCGAGGCGATCCACTTGGCCGGATCGACGGCAAAGGGGTTTTCCGAGCGCACGCCGTCGCGATAGGACCAATGCGCCGCCACCCCGGTTTCGGCCACATCATGCATCTGGCGGGTGCGGATCTGCACCTCCACCCGCTTGCCGTCGCGGCCCGACACGGTGGTGTGGATCGAGCGGTAGCCGTTCGACTTCGGCTGGCTGATGTAATCCTTGAAACGTCCCGGCACCGCCCGCCAGCGCTGGTGAATGGCGCCCAGCGCGCGGTAGGCGTCTTCTTCGGAACCGGTGATTACCCGGAAGCCGTAGATGTCCGACAACCGCGAGAAGCCCTGGTCCTTGGCCTGCATCTTGCGCCAGATCGAATAGGGTTTCTTGGCGCGGCCAAAGACCTCGGCCTCGATCCCGGCCTTTTCCAGCTCCAGCCGCATGTCGCCGGTGATCCGGTGGATCACATCGCCGGTTTCCCGCTGCAGAGTCACAAAGCGGCGGATGATCGACTGGCGGCCTTCGGCATTCAGCACCCGGAACGCCAGATCCTCCAGCTCCTCGCGCATCCACTGCATCCCCATGCGGCCTGCCAGCGGCGCATAGATATCCATGGTCTCGCGCGCCTTCTGGGCCTGCTTCTCGGGGCGCATCGCCTTGATCGTGCGCATGTTGTGCAGACGGTCGGCAAGCTTCACCAGGATCACCCGCAGGTCCTTGGACATCGCCATGAACAGCTTGCGGAAGTTCTCCGCCTGCTTGGTCTCGCGGCTGCTGAGCTGCAGGTTGGTCAGCTTGGTGACGCCATCGACCAGCATCGCCACTTCGCCGCCAAAACGGCGGGCGACTTCCTCGTAAGAAGCCTTGGTGTCTTCGATGGTGTCATGCAGCAGCGCGGTGATGATGGTGGCATCATCCAGCCGCTGTTCGGTCAGGATCGCGGCGACCGCCACCGGATGCGTGAAATAGGGCTCGCCCGAGTGGCGGAACTGGCCTTCATGCATCCGTTCGCCAAAGGCATAGGCCTCGGCGATCCGTTCCGCATTGGTCTTGGGATTGTAGTTGCGGACCAGAGCAATCAGGTCGTCAGGGGAAATCATGTCCGGTCCGCAGCCTCAAATTCCAGACGCGCGCCTCAGCCCTGGCCCTGGGCCTCCATCAGCGCGCGCAGCAGTTTCTCTTCCGACATGTCGTCTTCGGCGGGCTTGTCGCCATCCGCGCCCATCAGCAGAGCCATGGAATCCTCTTCCGGCTCATCAACCTCGATCTGGGTCTGGTTGCTCTCGATCAGACGCTCGCGCAGCTCGTCGGCGCTCTGGGTCTCTTCGGCAATCTCGCGCAGGGACACGACCGGGTTCTTGTCGTTGTCACGCTCAACGGTGATCGGGGCACCAGCCGAGATCTCGCGGGCACGGTGCGCTGCAAGCATCACCAGCTCAAAGCGGTTGGGCACCTTGTCTACGCAATCTTCAACCGTCACGCGGGCCATCAGCGACTCTCCAATTCATTCCTGGTCCAGAAGGCAGACATTTACGCCCAAATCTTTCTCTTGACAAGGGCGGAAAACGCCGCATCGCGCTGGTTACAGAGGGACAACCTCCGCCACCTCTTCCGGCGGCAGGTCCGCCAGCATCTGCGTCACGGTTTTCTGCAAAACCGGATGCTGCCAGCGCGGCGCGATATCCTTGAGCGGCACCAGCACAAAGGCACGGTCCTGGATGCGCGGATGCGGCAGGATCAGCTGCTCCGGCGCCTCCTGCATCTGGCGCTCCAGCGGCAGCCCCTGCCAGCGGGCGAACCCGGCGGTGTCCGGCAGCACCGCACCGCCGTGATCCAGCAGATCCATATCCAGCGTGCGCATCCCCCAGCGCTGCTCCCGCACCCGGGCAAACTGCGCCTCAACCTCATGCAGCCGCGCCAGCAGATCGCCTGCCGACAGGGCGGTTTCCACCGCTACAGCGGCGTTCACATAATCGGGGCCTGCACCGGCCGGAAAGCAGGGCGTGCGGAAGAACCGGGAGACGCTGCGCAGCCTCACATCCTCCGCCTGCAGGGCGGCAATGGCCTTTGACAAGGTGACTTGCGGCGCATCAGCGTCAGCCGGCAGGTTACCGCCAAGTGCGATCAGCGAAAGTTTCCGGTTTGCGGCCATTTTTGACCCTATTTCAGAATGGCAGTATACTTGCGGCAGATGACAAATAACTTACATTAAGTCCACCCGTTTCGCCGATTTCAAGCTCACACTCACGGAACTCAAGGCTGAGGCGGATATACCGGAAGGAACATTTGATGTTTTACAAAGACGAACGGCTTGCGCTGTTCATAGACGGGTCAAACCTGTACGCCGCGGCCAAGGCGCTCGGGTTCGACATCGACTACAAGCTTCTGCGGCAGGAATTCATGCGCCGCGGCAAGCTGCTGCGCGCCTTTTATTACACCGCCCTGCTGGAGAATGACGAGTATTCTCCGATCCGGCCGCTGGTTGACTGGCTGCATTACAACGGCTTCACCATGGTCACCAAACCGGCCAAGGAATACACCGACAGCCTGGGCCGCCGCAAAGTCAAAGGCAACATGGATATCGAGCTTACCGTCGATGCCATGGAGCTGGCGCCGCGGGTGGACCATATCGTGCTGTTCTCGGGCGATGGGGATTTCCGCCCGCTGATTGCCAGCCTGCAGCGCCAGGGCGTGCGTGTTTCGGTGGTCTCGACCATCCGCAGCCAGCCGCCGATGATCTCTGACGATCTGCGCCGCCAGGCCGACAATTTCATCGAGCTGGAAGAGCTGCGCGACGTGATCGGCCGCCCGCCGCGCGAGCAAAGCGATCAGCGCTCGGCAACCGTCGCGCACGGCTAAGCAGAAGCAACCGCTTCATACCCGGAGCAAGGCGCCAGATGGGGCGGCGCCTGCTCCGGACCAAATCAATCGTTCGCCTGGCTGTTAATCTGGTTGTGGCGGGCGATTATCTCTGCGGGCCAGCGGCTTTTGATATAGGCCAGCACCGCCAGCATCTCCTCTTCAGTCAGCACACCGGCATAGCCGCCCATGCGGCTGCGGTAGCCATTGCCGACCAGCTGGGCAACGCCGTGCCTGGTGATCTCCAGCAACTGCGCGTCCGAGTGGTGCCAGGTGTGGCCGCTTTCGTCCTGCGGCGGCGCAGGCAGATAGCCCTCGCTGTCCCGCTGCTGCCAATTGGGTTCGCCCTGCAAGTCCTCTCCGTGGCAGCTGGCGCAATGGTCCAGATAAATCACCTGCCCCTCGGCCACCGCCCCCGGATCCTTGTAAGGCAGGAGCCCGGCTGCCTGCGGATCGCTCTCCGCCAGCCAGTAATACGCAGCCGCCGCCAACCCGGCCGCAGCGGTAAAGGCAATCACCTGTTTCACGCTGCCCTCATGCCTTTTGCTGTCCAAGGCGGGCTTTTGCCGCCTTCCCCCGCAGGAACCTCCAATCACAAACCTGTGATGCCGCCCGGGCACTGGACCTTGCCGCCTGAACCGCTTACCTCTGGCCCGCAAGGAGACGCCAATGACCAAGCCAGCCCTGACCCTCTACCTCGCCGCACCGCGCGGCTTCTGCGCCGGAGTGGACCGCGCCATCAAGATTGTCGAAATGGCAATCGGCAAATGGGGTGCGCCGGTCTATGTCCGCCACGAGATCGTGCACAACAAGTTCGTGGTCGACTCCTTGCGCGAAAAAGGCGCGGTCTTCGTCGAGGAGCTGGACGAATGCCCCGATGACCGGCCGGTGATCTTCTCGGCCCACGGGGTGCCGAAGTCGGTGCCCGCCGCGGCCGAAGCGCGTGAAATGATCTATGTCGATGCCACCTGCCCGCTGGTCTCCAAGGTGCATATCGAGGCCCAGCGCCACGCGGAAAACGGCTTGCAGATGATCATGATCGGCCACAAGGGCCACCCGGAAACCATCGGCACCATGGGCCAGCTGCCCGAAGGCGAGGTGCTGCTGGTCGAAACCGTCGCGGACGTGGCCACGGTAGAGGTCCGCGATCCGGACCGCCTCGCCTATGTCACCCAGACCACCCTGTCGGTCGATGACACCAAGGGGATCGTCGCAGCGCTGGAAAAGCGCTTCCCCAACATCGTGGGCCCGCACAAGGAAGACATCTGCTATGCCACCACCAACCGTCAGGAGGCGGTGAAATCGGTGGCGCCCAAGGCCGATGCCCTCCTGGTGGTTGGCGCACCCAACTCCTCCAACTCCCGCCGCCTGGTCGAAGTCGGCGCCAAGAACGGCTGCGACTACGCCCAGCTGGTGCAGCGGGCCGAAAACATCGACTGGCGCGCGCTGGAGGGCATACGATCCGTCGCCATCACCGCCGGCGCCTCCGCTCCGGAACTGCTGGTCAACGAGGTGATCGACGCTTTCCGCGCCCGCTATGACGTGACCGTCGAGGTGGTGGAAACCGCCGTCGAAACCGTGGAGTTCAAGGTGCCCCGCGTTTTGCGGCAGCCCGCGTAATCCCCCCGGGAGCAATCCAGGTTACAGAAAACACACCCGCCGCGGGCTAATCGTGTTACGCATTAGTCCCCGGGCATTTTTTCTGGAGCCGCATCCATGATTACGCTGCACTTTCTGATTACCGCATTTGTTGTCGTCCTCGCCCCCGGCACGGGCGTCATCTACACGCTGGCCCTGGGCCTTGGGCAGGGCTGGCGCGCCTCCATTTGGGCAGCGGTTGGCTGCACATTCGGTATCTTGCCCCACCTCGCCGCCGCTACCCTGGGGCTGGCGGCTGTCCTGCACAGCTCCGCCCTGCTGTTCCAGATCGTCAAAGCAGCGGGCGTCGCCTATCTGCTGTATCTCGCCTGGCAGGCCCTGCGCAGCGGCGGGGCGCTGGCGGTGGATTCCAAGCGCACCAGCCAGCCCGGCTGGAAAATCGCCTGGCGCGGGGCGCTGATCAACATCCTGAACCCCAAGCTGTCGGTGTTCTTCCTGGCACTGCTGCCGCCGTTCCTGAGCGGCAATCCCGCCAGCGCCACGCTGGAGATGTCAGTTCTGGGCCTGGTCTTCATGGCGATGACCTTTGCCATCTTCGTGCTCTACGGGTTGTTCGCCGCCCAGGCCCGCACCTATCTTCTCAACAGCGAGCGGGTGCTGAAGTGGATGAGCCGCGGCTTTGCCGCCGTCTTTGCAGGCCTCGCCGCCCGGCTGGCAGCGGAACGCGCCTGACTGCTGCCGCGGAGGTGACCAGATGAGCGATGACAGAACAATCAGCGTCTACGACGAGCGCGCCGCGGAATACGCCGAGCGCTTTGCCGGCGGCACGGACGCAGGGGAAGAGTCCGACTTCCAGGCTTTCACCGGCCGGCTTCCGGAGGGCGGCGCGGTGCTGGATCTCGGCTGCGGCCCCGGCCATTGGGCAGCGCGCTTCCGGGACGCAGGCTACCGGGTGGCTGCCCTGGACGCTTCGCCGGAAATGGCGGAAGCCGCCCGCAGCGCCTATGGGATCGAGGTCACCGTCACAGGGTTTCACGCCCTGGATGCCGAAGCGGTCTTTGACGGTGTCTGGGCCTATTTCAGCCTGCTGCACGTGCCGCGGGCGGAACTTGCCATCCATCTCTCCGCCGTGCACCGGGCGCTGGCCCCTGGCGGAACATTGTGCCTGGCGATGAAACTGGGTGAAGGCGAAGGCCGCGATGAGCTGGGCAGGTTCTATGCCTACTACAGCGAGGAAGAGCTGCGCGAAAAACTCGAAACCGCCGGTTTCACCGTCCTTGGCAGCCGCCGCGGCGAGGGCAAAGGACTGGCTGGCACTGCCCAAGAGTTCGTAGTATTGACCGCACATGCCTGATTTGTTTGCTTATACCGACGGCGCCTGCTCTGGAAATCCCGGCCCCGGCGGCTGGGGCGTCCTGCTGCGCGCCATGGACGGTGACACCATCGTCAAAGAAAAAGAACTCAGCGGCGGCGAGGCCGAGACCACCAACAACCGGATGGAACTGCTGGCCGCGATCAACGCGCTGGAGAGCCTGGCGCGGCCGTCCACGATCACCGTGGTCACTGACTCGGCCTATGTGAAGAACGGCGTCACCGGCTGGATCCACAGCTGGAAGAAGAACGGCTGGAAGACCTCCAGCAAGAAGCCCGTGAAGAATGTCGAACTGTGGCAGCGGCTGGACGAGGCCCAGCGCCGTCACAAGGTGACATGGGAATGGGTCAAGGGCCACGCAGGCCACCCCGAGAACGAACGCGCGGATGAACTGGCCCGGGCCGGCATGGCCCCTTTCAAGAAGAAGAAAAGCGCCTGATGCGCGAGGCCAATGCATGAGCTTTCTGACCCTGCTCGACTACGCCTCGGTGCTGGTCTTCGCCCTCACCGGGGCGCTGGTTGCCAGCCGGGCGCAGCTCGACATTGTCGGCTTTGCCTTCGTCGCCTGCCTGACGGCGGTTGGCGGCGGCACGGTCCGGGATCTGCTGCTGAACCGTGATCCGGTGTTCTGGGTCGGTGACCCCAACTACATCCTGCTGGCAGCGGGCGCCGCGGTGGCGGTGTTCTTTACCGCGCATCTGGTGGAAAGCCGAATGCGGTGGGTGATCTGGCTGGACAGCTTTGCCCTGGCGGTTGCCGTGCCCGCCGGCACCGGCGCGGCGATAGCACTGGGAAAAGGGCCTGTGATCGTGGTGCTGATGGGCATGGCCACCGGTTCGCTGGGCGGGCTGATGCGCGATGTGGTCTGTAACGAGGTGCCGCTGGTCCTGAAACAGGGCGAGCTTTACATCACCTGCGCCATGGCCGGCGCGATCACTGCCGTTCTGGCAATCTCGGCGGGGCTGGAGCTGCGGTTTGCCCTGCTCGCCTGCGCCGGCGTCTGCTGGACCCTGCGCGCGGGCTCGATCACCTTCGGCTGGCACCTGCCCGTCTACAAGAGCCGCCCGCCGCGCAGCTGAGCCTGCGCCTCTACCGCTGAATATAGCGCTGCCAGAGCCAGATCAGCACCAGGGCGCCCAGGACCGCGCCGACGAACCCCGCCATGAAGCCCATCACGGCAAGCAAGCCCCGCAGAACCAGCCCGCCCACCAGCGCCCCCGCCATGCCGATACAGACCGTGGTGATGATATCGGTCTCCAGACGCATCAGCCGGGTTGCGAGGAAGCCTGCCGCGGCACCGATGATGATCAGGGCAATGATGGGCATGCCTCGCCTCCGGTTACAGGCGGCTGCCCTTCGGAACCGGGAAGCCGCGCAGGAATACATCCGGATCCTGCGCGCTTTTGCCCGCCCGTTGCAAGCGCAGCAGCTGCACCGCTCCGGTTCCGCAGGCAATGGTCAGAGCGTCATCCAGCACCTCGCCCGGCGCGCCCTGCCCCTCTGCCAGGCGCGACGCCAGCAGCTTGACCCGCTGGCCTTCGATCTCGCACCAGGCGCCGGGGAAGGGGGACAGCCCGCGGATCTTGCGGTCAACCTCCGCCGCCGGGCGGGACCAGTCGATCTGTGCCTCGCCCTTGTCGATCTTTTCGGCGTAGGTAACGCCCTCTTCGGGCTGCACCTCCGGCGTCAGGTCGGGCAGGCAGCTCAACGCCTCAACGATCAGCCCCGCGCCCATTTCAGACAGCCGGTCATGCAGCTGGGCGGTGGTTTCCTCTGCACCGATCGCGGTGGCCTCTCGCAGCAGCACCGGGCCGGTGTCGAGCCCCGCCTCCATCTGCATGATGCAAATACCGGTTTCCGCATCGCCCGCCATGACCGCCCGGTGGATCGGCGCCGCCCCGCGCCAGCGCGGCAACAGGCTCGCGTGGATGTTCAGGCAGCCATGTTCCGGCGCGTCCAGAATGGCCTGCGGCAGGATCAGCCCGTAGGCTACGACCACCGCAATATCAGCGTTCAGCGCTGCAAATTCCGCCTGCTCCTCGGCGCCTTTCAGCGAGACCGGGTGGCGCACTTCCAGCCCCAAGGCCGCGGCGCGGGCGTGGACGGGGGTTGGACGGTCCTTCTTGCCGCGGCCCGCAGGCCGGGGCGGCTGACAGTAGACGGCGGCAATCTCGTGCCCGGCTTCTACCAGCGCGTCCAGCACCGGCACCGAGAAGTCAGGTGTTCCCATGAAGATGATGCGCATCAGTGTCCCCGTCCGCCCCTTGGTTACCTTGCCGCACACATAGACGGGCTTGCCTGAAACAACGCAGGTTCGCGCCTGGTCCCGGGGTGGGCGTTTCGCGCTCGCCCTAGGGGCGGGGCTGGGCGCGAACCGGGCCGCAGGCGGCCCGGGAGTTCGATATCCGGCCTCAGCCGTTCAGCTTCTTGGCCTTGCGGACCAGCATGTCGCGCTTCACCTTGCTCAGCCGGTCGAAATACATCTTGCCATTCAGGTGGTCGATCTGGTGCTGAACCGAAGTCGCCTCGATCCCGACAAAATCGCGCCGGTCGATCATCCCCTGCTCATTCAGGTAGCGGACAGTGACAGCCCGCGGGCGTTTGATCTTGGCCGACACGCCCGGCAGGTTGGGGCTGGCCTCGTCATGCTCGCGCAGTTCGATCGAGGCATGCAGGATCTCCGGGTTAGCCAGTTTCACGGCCCGGCCGCGCTCGGTGGAGCCATCCACCACCGCCAGGCGCAGCATCACCCCGATCTGATTGGCGGCCAGGCCCACGCCCGGCATCGCCTCCATGGTATCCACCATGTCATTCCAAATGTCGCGGATTTCGTCGGTGATCTCTGTCACCTCTTCAGCCTTAAGGCGCAGGCGCTTGTCGGGCCACGGCAGGCAGGTGCGGACGGTCATGTCTGTAGGGTTCCTCAGGCGCGGGCGCGTTCGCGCTTCAGCTTCTGCATCTTGCGGGTGATCATCTGGCGCTTCAGCGGCTTCAGGTAATCAATGAACAGTTTGCCGTTCAGATGGTCGATTTCATGCTGCACGCAAGTCGCCCACAGCCCATCAAAGGTCTCGCGCTGCGCAGTGCCGTCGCGGTCCATCCATTCGACCTCAACCACCTTGGGGCGGGTCACCTCGGCATATTGATCCGGGATCGACAGGCAGCCTTCCTCATACACGTTGGTTTCGTCCGAAGAAGAGATGATCTGCGGGTTGAACATCACCAGCGGGCGCGGGTCGCCATCCTCTTCCTTAACGCAATCCAGCACGATCAGCCGCTGCAGGATACCGATCTGCGGCGCCGCCAGGCCGATGCCGGGGGCTGCATACATGGTTTCCAGCATGTCATCCGCCAGCACGCGCAACTCGTCGCTGAGGTCGGCCACAGGTGTGCAGACCTTTTTCAGGCGGGGATCGGGATGGATCAGGATCTGTCTTTTCATGAGCTTCATGTATGCGATCAGCCGCCCCATCGCAACGCCCCCTTGCGCCTGCCGCTGCAGCGATTAGCTTCGCTGCCAAACACAGGGGAGTTCACCACATGGATTTTGACACGATCATCGACCGCCGCGGCACCCACAGCTCGAAATGGGACAAAATGGAGACGCTGTTCGGCGTGTCCCCGCAGGACGGTCTGGCGATGTGGACGGCGGACTCCGACTATCAGACCGCGCCCTGTGTCATCGAGGCCGTCAAAAAGGCCGCCGAGCACGGCGTCTTCGGCTACTCCTGGCAGCACCCTGAGTATCTGCAGGCAGTGCAATGGTGGATGAAGAACCGCCACAGCTGGGACATCGAAACCGATTGGGTGCTGACCACCCAGGGCCTGGGCAACGCCATCGCCCTGAGCCTGGATGTCTGGAGCCAGCCCGGCGACGGCGTGGTCATCTTCTCGCCCGTCTACCACGAGTTTGCCCACAAGGTGAACAAGGCCGGGCGCAAGGTCACCGAATGCCCGCTGGCGCGGGACGGCGGCGCCTACAACCTGGATCTCGACGATGCCCAGTCGCGGCTGAACGGGACCGAGAAGCTGCTGCTGTGGTGCTCGCCGCAAAACCCGTCGGGCCGGGTCTGGACGCCGGAGGAGCTGCGCGCGGTTGCAGCCTTTGCCAAGCGCAACAACCTGATCCTGGTGTCGGACGAAATCCACCACGATCTGGTCTATCCCGGCAGCACCTTTGTTCCGATGGATGTTGCCGCACCCGATGCGCGCGCCTGGACCGTTACCTTGACCGCCGCCTCCAAGACCTTCAACATCGCCGGGCAGCGGACCGGCAACATGATCATTCCGGATCCGGACCTGCGCGCCGCGATGCGCCAGCGGCTGAACACGCTGGATTACGACCCGAGCGCGCTTGGCGTTGCCATGATCACCGCGGCCTACTCCCCCGAAGGCGCCGAATGGGTTGATGCCCAGATCGCGCATCTGGAGGGCAACCGCAAACTGTTCGACGATGCGGTCAACGCGCTGCCGGGGCTGAAGTCGCTGCCGCTGCAGTCGACCTATCTGGCCTGGGTCGACTTCTCCGGAACGGGCATGAGCCGCGCGGAATTCATCAAGCGCCTGCGCGAAGACGCCAAGATCGCCACCTCGCCCGGTGACGGCTTCGGCACCGGCGGCGAGTTCATGGAACGCTTCAACCTGGCCACCCAGCGCGCCCGGGTCGAGGAAGCCTGCCGCCGCCTGACCAGGGCTTTCTCGGACCTGCAGTAACCATGAAGCGCCTGCTGCGCCTTCTGGCGCTGGTTGTCCTGACTGGCGCCGCCTGGACCGCCTGGCAGGCCTTCTCTCCGCGCCCGGTGCCGCCGCAGGCCACGGCGGTGGACCGGATCGACCGCATCCTGATCGAGAAATCCGCCCGCCGCCTGACCGCCAGCCGCGGCGGCGAGACGGTATTGGAATTCCCCATCGCGCTGGGTTTCGAACCGGCGGGCGACAAATTCCAGGAAGGCGACGGCAAAACCCCTGAGGGCACCTTTGTGATCGACCGGCGCAACCCCAACAGCGCCTATCACCTGTCACTGGGGATCAACTACCCCCAGCCCGAGGACCGCGCACGCGCGCACGCCGCAGGGGTCAGCCCCGGCGGCGATATCTTCATTCACGGACAGCCCAATTCGGTGGGCAGCCTGATCACCCTGCCCGGCGACTGGACCGCCGGCTGCATCGCCGTCAGCAATGAACAGATGGAAACGCTTTGGCGCCTGGCGCAGATCGGAACCGAGGTGGAAATCCGCCCCTGACCTGAAGCCTCAGATCTTGCCTTGCGACTGGTCGAAGGGGATCAGCCCGGCAGGCCCGTCCGGCGACTTGTAGAAATCCAAAGGCGCCTTGTCCGCGGCGGGGGTCGAGCGCTTGAACTCATACCGCATCTCGCCGCCCTCTTCCTCGCCGGCCACGATCAGGCATTGCGAGACATGGCGGGCACCATCGTAGATATCGACCAGCCCGCGCAGCATCGGCGCGGTTTCCGCCTCAACCGAGAACCCGGTCTTCCACAGCCGCAACACCGGATACAGCTCATTATCCGCCATCACCCGCAGCCGGCTCTTCTTCCGCATCCCCTGCAGGCGGGCGGTGTCCAGCGCTTCCTGCACGGCTTTGGGAACGTAGGTATTCATAGCAGCAGCCTTCCAAATGCTTGGGTCGTCACGGGTTCTTCTTTTCAACGGTGCGTCACAAATAGATAAAATCAAGTGAACATTTTCGAAAATTTCACGGCAGCGCAATTTTGTTGCGCTTGTGCAGTGGCGCAGAGGCCTTGCGCGCTGCGTTGCATAGGCGCAAGGCCCCGTCATGCCTATGTTTGGACCGCACAGCAGCAGGAGCAGACACGATGGGCCTTTTGATCGACGGGAAATGGCACGACCAATGGTATGATACCGATTCTACCGGCGGCGCCTTCAAACGCAGCGAATCGCAGTTCCGCAACTGGATCACCGCAGACGGCAGTGCAGGCCCCTCGGGCGAAGGCGGCTTTCCGGCGGAAAGCGGGCGCTATCACCTGTACGTGTCGCTGGCCTGCCCCTGGGCCCACCGCACCCTGATCTTCCGCAAGCTGAAAGGGCTGGAAGACCACATCTCCGTCTCTGTCGTGCATCCCGACATGCTGGGCGAAGGCTGGACCTTCGAGACCGATGAACACGGCGCCACCGGCGATTCGCTGTTCGGCAGCTCCCATCTGCACCAGGTCTACACCCGCGCCGATCCCGGCTACACCGGCCGGGTGACGGTACCGGTTTTGTGGGACAAGACGCGAAACACCATCGTCTCCAACGAAAGCTCCGAGATCATCCGGATGTTCAATTCGGCCTTCGACGGGATCACCGGCAATACCGAAGACTACTGGCCGGAGGAACTGCGCGAGCCGATCGAGGCGGTGAACGCCCGGGTTTACAGCACCGTCAACAACGGAGTCTACAAAAGCGGCTTTGCCACCTCGCAAGAGGCCTATGACGCCGCAGTAGAGCCGCTTTTCGAAAGCCTGGACTGGCTGGAGGACCTGCTGTCGCAGCACCGCTACCTGCTGGGCGACCGCATCACCGAGGCCGACTGGCGGCTGTTCACAACCCTCCTGCGATTCGACCCGGTCTACCACGTGCATTTCAAGTGCAACCGCAAGCGGCTGGTGGATTACCCGAACCTCTGGGCCTACACCCGTGAGCTGTACCAGTGGCCCGGCGTGGCTGAGACCGTCGGCATGCACCACATCGTGCGCCACTATTACTACAGCCACGACACCATCAACCCGCACCGGATCATACCGGTCAATCCCAGGATTGACTGGAAGGAACCGCACCGCCGCGGCTGACCCCTGCGGCCTGACGCACCTGGCGCCAGATCCGCCTGTCCCGCATCAAATAGGGAGTTCACGCATGGCGCCGGTTGCTTTAAGAAACGGGTAATCTCATATGGCATCCGACCAGCCTGGAGAGAGATATCCACCGGTGACACCCGCGATGCCTGAACGCCCGCTTGATAACGCAACCCCGCCCCGGGACCACGGCGGCAACCTCAGCGCCGCCATGGCAGAGTTCGGCGGGTCCCGCAGCGGCTGGATGGACCTGTCGACGGGGATCAACCCGCATCCCTATCCGCTGCCGGAGTTCACTGCCGGCGACTGGGGGGCGCTGCCCGATGCCGATGCCCTGGCGGAGCTTGAGCGCGCAACGCGCGCGTTCTGGAATATCCCCGAAGAGGCCGCAGTGCTGGCCGCTCCGGGTGCCTCGGCGCTGATTGCCGCCCTGCCCGCCTTGGCCGCGCCGCAGTGGGTGCAGATCACCAAACCCACCTACAACGAGCACGCCGCCGCCTTTGAGGCCCGCGGCTGGAAGGTCCGCGTTGATGGCCCCGCCGAGGCCCGCGTCGTAGTGCACCCGAACAATCCGGACGGCCGCCTGTGGAACGAAGAGCATCTCACCTCACCGCTCACCATCATCGACGAGAGCTTCTGCGACGTCTGCCCGGAACAGAGCCTGATCCGCATGGCTGCCCGCCCCGGTGTCATTATTCTGAAAAGCTTCGGTAAATTCTGGGGCCTCGCGGGGCTGCGGCTGGGGTTCGCCATCGGCGACCCGCAGCTGATTGCAAAACTTGCCACCTGGCAGGGCCCCTGGGCCGTCTCCGGCCCCGCGTTGCGCACCGGGGCGCTGGCCTTGCGGGACCGCCAATGGGCCGAGGCCACCCGCACCCGCCTCAGACAGGATGCCGCCCGGCTGGATGAACTGGTGCTGGCCAAGGGCGCCAGCCTGGCCGGCGGCACCGACCTGTTCCGGCTCTACAACGTCGAGGACGCCGCAACCTGGCAGCGCCAGCTGGCCCGCGCCCATGTCTGGAGCCGCATCTTCCCCTATTCCCGAACCTTTCTGCGCCTGGGCCTGCCGCCTTCGGACGGCTGGGACCGGCTGGAGGCGGCGCTATGAGCACTGCTGCGATGCTGGTTGTTGCCCTGCTGCTGGATGCCGTCTTTGGCGAACCGAAATGGCTGTGGTCCCGCATGACCCACCCCGCAGTTCTGATGGGCAAGGCGGTTGGTTTCCTGGACCGCAAGCTCAACACCGGCAGCAACCGCCGCGGCCAGGGCGTTCTGGCGGCTCTGGCGCTGGTCCTGTGCGGCTATTTCGCGGGCAAGCTGCTGGCACTGCCGGGGGCGCTGATCGAAATCCTGGTTGCCGCCATCCTGATCGCCCAGCGGTCGCTGACGGAACATGTCACTGCTGTCGCCAAAGGGCTGCGCAGCAGCCTGGCGGAAGGCCGTGAGGCGGTAGCGATGATCGTCAGCCGCGACACGGCTGCCATGTCCGCGCCGCAAGTCGCCCGCTCCGCCATCGAAAGCGGGTCGGAGAACTTGTCCGACGGCGTCATCGCGCCTGCCTTCTGGTTCCTGATCGCCGGCCTGCCGGGGCTGATCATCTACAAGATGGTCAACACTGCCGACAGCATGATCGGCTACCGCAACGACCGCTACAAGGACTTCGGCTGGGCCTCCGCCCGGCTGGACGACCTGCTGAACCTGATCCCGGCGCGGCTCACCGGCCTGCTGATCGCCCTTGCCGGCGGCCAGCTGCGCCAGTGGAGCGCCATCGCCGCCGACGCCCGCAAGCACCGCTCGCCCAACGCCGGCTGGCCCGAAGCTGCCATGGCACGGTCGCTGGACACTGCCCTGGCCGGCCCGCGCTCCTACGACGGCCAGATGCGGGACTTTCCCTGGGTCCATGCCGATGGCGCCAAAAGCGCCAGCGCCGAAACCATCACCCGCTCCGTCACCCTGCTCTGGCAGGCCTGGGCAATTGCCCTGGCCCTGACCATTGCCATTGCCGTGGTTTTCTAGCACATAGGATCCCATGGGAGCGGAAAGACAAGGAGCGCCAGAGTCATGCGCCTATTGCCCTTTGCCCTCGCGGTGAGCCTGCTGCCTGCAGCAGCGGCGGCCCAATGCGGCGGCGGCTTTCAGAATTTCGTCAGCCTTTTGAAAGACGAGGCGGTCCAGGCCGGCTATGGCATAACCACCGTCAACGCCTTCTTTGACGGCACCCGCCAGGACCGCCGCGTGCTCAAGGCCGACAGGGCGCAGGGGGTCTTCCAGAAGCCTTTCATCGACTTCTCCCGCCGCCTGATCTCGCAGGACCGCCTGCGGCGCGGCTTGCAGATGTCGCAGAAGCACGACAGCACCTTCCAGCGGATCGAGAGCACCTACGGCATCAGCCGCGGCGTGCTGCTGGCCTTCTGGGCGTTCGAGACCGACTACGGCGGCTATCAGGGTGATTACAACACCCGCGACGCGCTGGTGACGCTGGCCCATGACTGCCGCCGCCCGGAGCTGTTCCGGCCGCAGGTCTTTTCGGCGCTGGAACTGTTCCGCCAGGGCAATTTCGACCCCAAGCGCACCACCGGCGCCTGGGCGGGTGAGATCGGCATGGTGCAGATGCTGCCCAGCGACATTCTGGAACACGGCGTCGATGCCGACGGCGACGGCAAGGTCAGCCTGAAAACCTCAGCCCCGGACGCGCTGATGTCCGGCGCCCGGATGCTGTCGCACCTGGGCTGGCAGCCCGGGCAGCCCTGGCTGCAGGAAGTCACCATCCCCGCCGGGATGGATCTGTCTCTGACCGGCACCGCCCGCAAGAAGACCGTGGCGCAATGGCGGGAACTGGGCGTTTCAGCCCGTGACGGCAGCCTGCCCGATCCCACCATGCGCGCCTCCCTTCTGCTGCCGCAGGGGCACAAGGGGCCAGCCTTCCTCGCCTACCCCAACTTTGATGTCTACTTCGAGTGGAACCAAAGCTTCACCTACGTGCTCACCGCCGCCTATTTCGCCAACCGGCTGGAAGGTGCAGAGGTCTACAACGCCGGCAGGCCCGACAGCGGGCTGACCGGCACCCAGATGAAGCAGCTGCAGCAAAAACTGCAGGCGCGCGGCCACAATGTCGGCGATATCGACGGCATCCTCGGCGCCCGCACCCGGCTTGCCGTGCAGAAAGAGCAGCAACGCCTCGGCCTGCCTGCCGACGCCTGGCCCACGCCTGCCCTGCTGAAGAAGCTGTGAGTCGCGCGCCTCATTTGCAAATCATCAACTTCCGGGGTATAAATTCCCTTATAGAGAAGGTTGTTCAGTAATCTCACCGAACAATGTGCCGGGTAGAGTTGCAGCTCTACCCGGCTTTCTTATTCCGGGATCAGAGATACTCCAGAACAAGCTTCAGGATGGACACAAACAGCGCAGCCGCTGTCAGCCTGACCATCCATTTAGAGAAGGATTTTTGATCCAGTGATCTCACCTCCTTTCGCCGCAAGGGTTGCGGTTCGCTAAAAGTAGAGGTGAATTATTGGGAGTTTGTTAACCCGCCGGCCCATCGAAGAGCCCCACTACCGCACCGGGAACCGCTCGCCCTTTTCGGTGATCAGGATCACCCGGCTGCCGTTGCGGACGTACAGGTCGCAGCGGGCAAAACCGTTGGTGAAATCCACGCAGATACTGCCATCCTCGGCGATCCGGTAGGTGCCCCAGGCAGTGCCGCCGCCGTTCTCCAGGGAATAGGTGTAGGAATAGGCGCCACCGCTGCCATACAGCGACTCGCCGCCGTCATAGAACCGGAAGGACTGCCCCGGCAGCGCCTCCAGCTCATCCCGCGCAAACGGGGCATCACCCGGGCGCAGCTGCCAGTCCGCGGCCTGCGCCGCGCCCGCCGCCAGGCACAGAAAAAGGGGCATGATCCATTTCATGCCCCCACCTTAGCGTCTGTTTTTTCAACCGGCCGTCACGATGCGGTGACAGCCGCGCTTACCAGTCGATGAAGGTCTCGAAATCCTGCATCGCCCGGGTCCACAGGCTTACCGCCTGGGCAAAGTCATCCGGGCTCATACCGTCATTGCCAAGGAACACATCCATCTCGATCCGCGCCGAGCCTTCCTCGGAGATGTAGCCGCGGGCAAAGCGGTTTTCGTTGTTCCACTCGTTGATCTTGGCCAGGCGCACGCTGCCCTCGGTCTGATAGCCTGAGAAGAACTGGATGGCGTTGCAGTCGGTGTTGTTGTCGCAACCGTAGTAATAGACCGAAAAGTCGTTGCCGTAATACTCCACCTTGACGTTCGGATCGCCGACGCTGTCGGTGGTCAGCTCCACCTTGGCACCTTCGTCCTTGAAGAAATCGGCCACGCTGTCGCCGGTCTTGGCCACCACATTCCCGGCCGCCGCCGCAACCGGCAGCATCAGCGCCGCGGAGGCGGCAATTGCTTTGAGCATATTCATTTGTCTCTCCACCAATAAATTCTGCGCGCGCCCGCACCGATCCCCGCAGCGCCAGTCCGCTCAGGCCACCATCGCCTCTGCCTTCTTCAGGTCAACCGAAACCAGCTGGCTGACGCCCTTTTCCTGCATGGTGACGCCAAAAAGCCGGTCCATCCGCGCCATCGTCACCGCGTGGTGGGTGATGATCAGGAAACGGGTATCGGTCTGGCGGCACATCTCGTCCAGCAGGTCGCAGAAGCGGGTGACATTGGCATCATCCAGCGGCGCGTCGACCTCGTCCAGCACACAGATCGGCGCCGGGTTCGACAGGAACACCGCAAAGATCAGCGCCATCGCGGTCAGCGTCTGCTCGCCGCCCGACAGCAGCGACAGGGTCGACAGCTTCTTGCCCGGCGGCTGGCACATGATCTCCAGCCCCGCATCCAGCGGATCGTCGCTTTCGACCATCACCAGATTGGCCTCACCGCCGCCGAACAGATGGGTGAACAGCATGGCAAAGCTGTTGTTCACCTGCTCAAACGCGGTCAGCAGCCGTTCGCGGCCCTCGCGGTTCAAACTGGCAATCCCGTCGCGCAGGGTCTTCACCGCGCCTTCCAGGTCCAGTTTCTCCGCCACCAGCGTATCGTGCTCGTTCTGCACGCCGCGGGCGTCTTCCTCCGCGCGCAGGTTCACCGCACCCAAGGCGTCGCGCTGGCGCTTGTAACGGTCGACATCGGCTTCCAGGGTTTCCGAGGGCGGCATTTCGTCCGGCGACACGCCCAGCTTCTCCAGCAGGGCCTGAGGGGTGATCTGCTGCGCCTCGATGATCCGGCCCGCGGCCTGCGTGACTGCGTCCTTGGCCGCATCGCTGCGCGCCTCGGAACGTGCCCGCGCCTCGCGGGCCTCGGACGCCAGACGCTCGCATTCGCGCTCCTTGTGGACCGCCTCGCGCAGCTCGGCCTCCGCCGCGATCAGCGCCTCGGTGGCGGCAGACTTGCGCGCTTCGGCCTCGGAGATCGCCTCGTTCAACTCTTCCCGCTTCTCGGCGATTTCCGCCGGAACCGCGTTGGCTTCTTCCAGCTCCTCCTGCGAGGCCTCGCGGCGCTCCGCCAGTTCCTCGATCCGCTGCTTGGCGCTGTCCAGCCGGTGGCGCCAGCCCGACAGCTCCTTGGTCACCTCCTGCGCGCGCTTGGTGCGGGCCTCACCCTCGCGGCGCAGCTCGTCATGGCTGGAGCGGTGGGTCAGCATGGTGATCCGCGCCGCCTCGACCGACTGCTTGATCTCTTCCACGGCCCCGCGCGCCTGATCCAGGTCGCCCAGCTCTCCCAGGGCCTTTTCCGCCTCTTTCAGCTGCAGGCTGGCGTTCAGCGCATCTTCCGCATGGCGGGAGACGGAAATGCCCAGGGTCTCCAGCTTGGCCTCCGCGAGGTTGCGGTCGGCTTCGGCCCGGCTCAGCGCGCGGGCCGCATCGGCCACCCGCTGATCCGCCACCCGGCGCGCCTGGCGGGCGTTCTGGTCGGCCAGCGTCACCTCTTCCAGCTTGCGCAGCAGCATCTCATGCGCGTCGCGGGCGCCCTCGGCCTTGGCGCTGACGCGCTCCATGTCCTGCTTCAGCGCTTCCAGCTTGTTGAGCTGCTCCAGCCGAAGCGCCGCGGCGCTCGGCGCATCCTCTGCCCAGGCCCGGTAGCCGTCCCAGCGCCACAGGTCGCCCTCGACCGTCACCAGCCGCTGCCCCGGTTTGAGCTGTGCCTGCAATCCGGCGGCAGCATCGCCATCAACCAGACCGATCTGCGCCACCCGGCGCGACAGCGCCTCCGGCCCGGAGACAAACAGCGCCAGCGGCTGCACGCCCTCCGGCAGCTCCGCGTCGTGATCATAGCCCGGCAGGGCAACCCAGCCGGTCGGCCCGTCCGCCTCTGCCAGCGGCGCCCGCAGGTCATCAGCCAATGCCGCGCCCAAGGCCTTCTCATAGCCCGGCGCCACGGTCAGCTCGTCCAGGATCTGGCCGCCCTCGGCCGTGTCGCGCTCCACCAGCTTGGCCAGCGCGGTCACCTCGGCGCGCAAAGCCCCCAGCTCCCCCTCGGCCTCGGACCGCTGCGAGCGCGCCTCCGCTTCCAGGCTTTGGGTCTCCGTCCGCAGCTCATCCGCGGCCGCCAGCGCCTCTTCCGCCATCTCCGAGGCCTCGCGGGCCTCTTCCTCGGCGGTCACGGCAGTTTCGAACTTCTCCGAGGCCAGCTCCAAGGCCTCGCGCGCCTCGCCCTGCGCGGCGCGGGCCTTTTCCGCCTCGCCTTCCGAGCGGCCAAGCGCCCGCTGGCAATCCTCGACCGCACGGCGCGCCGACTGGTGGCGGGCCGCCAGACGGGCGACATCCTCGGTCACTTGCGCCAGATGGTCCTCGCGCGCCTGCAGGATCGAGCCCGCATCGCGCGCCAGTTCCGCCGCCTCCGCCAACCTGGCATCATGCCCTTCGCCGGCCCTGGACAGCTCGCGCTGCTCCCATTCCAGCCGTTCGATGGTTTGGCCTGCGTCGTTGTTCAGCCCGGACTCGCGCTCGATATCATTGCCCAGCTGCACAATCCGGCTGCTGAGCCGCTCGATCGTCTGGCGCGCCTGCGCCTCCTGATCGCTCAGCGAATCCCGCTGCACCACCAGCCGCTGCAGGATGGCGGCGGCAATCGCCTCCTCCTCACGCAGGGGCGGCAGTTTCTCTTCAAACGTGCCGCGCTGCGCCGCCGCCGCGCGCACCAGCGCCTCAGCCTTCGACGCCTGCTCGACCCGCACCCGCAGCTCATCCTCGGCCGCCAGCCGTGATTCATCCGCCTCGCGCCAGCGCCGGTACAGCAGCATCCCTTCGGCCAGCCGCAGCTTCTCGCCAATCTCGCGATAGCGCTGCGCCTGCCGCGCCTGTTTGGCCAGCTGCGCCAGCTGCGCCGCCAGCTGTTCGATCACGTCATCGACGCGCAGCAGGTTGGCTTCGGTATTCTTCAGCTTCAGCTCTGCCTCATGGCGCCGCTGATAGAGGCCGGAGATCCCCGCCGCCTCTTCCAGAATCCGCCGCCGCGCCTTGGGCTTGGCGTTAATCAGCTCAGCAATCTGCCCCTGCCGCACCAGCGCCGGCGAATGCGCACCCGTCGAGGCATCGGCAAACAGCATCTGCACATCGCGCGCCCGCACGTCCTTGCCGTTGGATTTGTAAGCGCTGCCCACATCGCGGGTGATCCGGCGCACGATCTCCAGGATATCGCTGTCGTTGAACCCCGAAGGCGCCAGCCGTTCCGAGTTGTCGATCTGCAGGCTCACCTCGGCAAAGTTGCGCGCGGGCCGCGACGAGGTGCCGGCAAAGATCACATCCTCCATGCCGCCGCCGCGCATCGCCTTGGCGCGGGTCTCGCCCATCACCCAGCGCAATGCCTCCAGAAGATTGGATTTGCCGCAACCGTTTGGACCCACAACCCCAGTCAGCCCATCGGCAATGACCAGTTCGGTAGGATCAACAAAGCTTTTGAAGCCGTTCAGCCTGAGCTTGGAAAACCGCAAAGCTGCCCCTTCGTGATTCCGTATCGAGAAAGTTCAGCGGTTCCTATCGCGTGTGTCAACGCTCCGCACCCCCAAATCGGGGCAGGATCGTTTCAATTCACACCATATCTTGTGGATAACCCGCAGGATCCGGCGGTGTTTTGCCAAGCAGGAGCTGTTTGGCCGTCAGACGGACCGCAACAGCCGCCCCAACCGGGCAATGCCCTCCTGAATGGCTGCATGGTTGGAATTGGAAAAGCTCAGCCGGATCGTGTTCTGACCGCTGCCATCGGCAAAAAACGCCTGCCCCGGCACAAAGGCCACCTTCTCCGTCTCCAGCGACCGCGCCAGCAGGTCCGCGCCTTTCATGCCCTCCGGCAGCGTCACCCAGACAAACATGCCGCCCTCGGGCCGGGTCCAGTCCACTCCCTCCGGCATGTGCTCCTCCAGGGCCGCCAGCATCACATCCCGGCGGCGCTGATAGACCGCGCGCAGCTGCTCCACATGCGCATCGAAACAGGCCTCTGCAACGCCATGCACCGCCATCTGGTTGATGGTCGACGTGTGCAGGTCCGCCGCCTGTTTCAGCAGCACCATCTGCGAAATCACCGGCTTGGCCGCCACCGCCCAGCCGATCCGCAGCCCGGGTGCCAGCGTCTTGCTGAAGGTGCCGCAGTAGACCGTCCGGCAGTCCTCGATCGAGCCCTTCTGCTCCAGCTCCAGCGCCAGCACCGGCGGCACCGGCTCGCCGTCAAAGCGCAGCGACTGATAGGCGGCATCCTCGATGATGGCGCAGTCCAGCGTGTCCGCCAGTTCCAGCAGCCGCAGCCGCCCGGCGCGGTCCAGCGTCTCCCCGGTCGGGTTGGCGAAGTCCGGCGACAAATACGCAAATTTCACCGCACTTCCCGCCTCCGCCGCGCCCTCGGCATAGCTCTCGGCGGTGCGGTTACCCTTCAGCGACAACCGGTCATAGCGCGGCTCATAGGCGTTGAACGCCGCCAGGGCGCCAAGGTAAGTCGGCCAGCCCACCAGCGCAGTGTCCCCAGGCGACAGGAACAGCTTGCCCAGGTAATCCAGCGCCTGCTGGGAGCCGGAAGTGATCAGCACATTCTCCGCGTCGCAGACAATCCCGATCTTCGCCATCTCCCGCACGATCCATTCGCGCAGCGACAGGTAGCCCTCGCTCACCGAATACTGCAAAGCCAGCGCCTGACGCTCCGGCGTCAGCGCCGCCTGGTAGGCCTCGGCAAACTCATCCGCCGGGAACAGTGCCGGGTCCGGGATACCGCCGGCAAAGGAGATGATGTCCGGCTGATCCAGCAGCTTCAGCAGCTCGCGGATTTCCGACGCCTTCATCCGCGCATTCCGGGTGGCAAATATCTGGTTCAGCTGCATGCCTCTCTCCTCGCGTATGATCTAGGCTCACGGTAGGAGAGTGCAAAACAAAGTCAACAATGCTGACCTACTGTTACAGCCATCGTGATCCCTGCCCGCCCTTGCAGCTGCCTCCTGCGCGTGGTCATATGTTTTGACCAATTCAGCAGAGCGCCAAGATGCCGTTTCAGAAAGTCCAGCCCGAAAAACTCTCCGCCTCCGTCGTCAAGCAGATCGAGCAGCTGATCCTGCGCGGCATTCTTTCGCCGGGCGAGCGCCTGCCTGCCGAACGCGAACTGGCGGAGCGGCTGGGCGTCTCCCGCCCGTCCTTGCGCGATGCCATCGGCGAGCTGCAGGCGCGCGGCCTGCTGGCGTCCAAGGCCGGCTCCGGCGTGTTTGTGGCGGATGTCCTGGGCTCTGCCTTCTCGCCTGCCCTGATCCAGCTCTTCGCCACCCATGACGAGGCGGTGTTTGACTACCTCTCCTTCCGCCGCGACATGGAGGGGCTCGCCGCCGAACGCGCCGCCCGCTTCGGCTCCGACTACGACCTGCAGGTGATCCAGGCGATCTTCGAAAAGATGGAAGCGGCCGGCAATCCGGCCACCTCCGAGGAAGCCGCCAAGCTCGACGCCCAGTTCCACTCCGCCATCATGGACGCCAGCCACAACGTGATCATGCTGCACATGATGCGCTCGATGTTCGATCTGCTGCGCGAGGGCGTCTTCTACAACCGCCGCATCATGTTCCAGCAGCACACCACCTATGAAGCGCTGCTGGAGCAGCACCGCACCATCAACGCCGCCCTGCAGGCCCGCGACCCGCAGGCTGCCCGCACCGCGGTCGAGGCGCATCTGGATTATGTCAAACAAGCCCTCACCGACCACCAGCGCGCCGAGCGCAACGCAGAGGTGGCAAAGCAGCGGCTGGAGCATGAGACAGGCAGGGGGTGAAACATCGGGCCATAGCAGAAGTGCCGGAGGAAACGGACCTTGAAGCGGTCAGAGACTAATTGGAACATCCTGATTGGATCGGCAAGATCAGGGTCAGAAAACCAAGGCTGAGGGAACGCCACAATGGTCAGGCACCACTGCAGTATTGCAACTCTATTTTCGCTATTTCTTGGGGCGGCGCTGCCTGGCGCTGCCACCGCACAAAGCTCCTACGAAGCCATGCGGGCGGTTTTCGACGTCTGTGTCTCCAACGCGCGTAGCGGCACTTTAATGACTGAGCAGCAAATGCTGGCTGAAGTTGAATTTGATACTGCCAACCAGCAGGGGCTAAACCCACAAGATTTTTCTTTTCAAGTTGAGGCGGGAGAATACTTTAGTTGCGTGGTTTGGACAGAAGCGGCTCACTATAACGCACATGAGTTTCGCTCTTATGTTGATGCCTATGTGCCGCTGATTTCAATTTCCGCCAAAGAACAGAACTGCGTCTGGTTGCCGGTTTTTCCCAAAAATTCATGCGTTCTCCCAATTGAGAAAGCCAAGCATCCAAGTGGCTGGGAGTACCGTTTTAAAATTTCGTTCGAGATCTTCGCACACAAATATGCAGCTATGATCGTCCGTCCAGTTCTTGCTTTTGATCCAAAAGGTTATGCTCATCGTCCAAACAACTGAAGGTCAGTAGTTGATGCAAAACTATTGAATGAATATTGGTCGATATAGGGTGCAAAGCTTCCTTCACAAAAAACCCGGCCACTCGGACCGGGTTCTTTTAACTTGTCTGTATCAGCCAGAGCTTAGTGCAGCTTGGCGTCCACGTCCGCGATGGCGGCGTCGATCAGCTTGTTGGCCTCGGTTGCGGTCATCTGCTTGGAGATCACCTGATCCGCTGCGGCAACGGCAATCGAGATTGCCTGGTCGCGCACTTCCTTCACAGCCGAAGCTTCTGCCGAAGCGATCTGCTCCTGGGCAGCCGCCAGACGGCGGGCGATGGAGGTTTGCAGATCCGCCTTTGCAACTTCCGCTGCACGGGCAGCTTCGTCACGGGCGGCCGCCACGATCTGATCGGCCTGGGTCTGAACTTCCTGCTGCTTGCGCTCGTACGACGCCAGAATGGTCTGGGCCTCTTCACGCAGCGCGCGGGCTTCGTCCAGTTCCTTCTGGATGGCCTCGGCACGGTTGTCCAGCTGGTTGCCCAGCAGGCCCGGCACCTTGGCCAGCAGCAGGATGCCGACGAACAGAAGGAAAGCCAGCAGAACAACGAAATCGGTGTTGCCCAGCGACAGGAACGGGCCTTCTGCCGCCAGCGCCGGGCCGGCCGCGCCAAAGGTCAGGGCAAGAGCGAGAATATTGCGCATGTCCTTATCCTTTCGTCCGCTCTGCAACTGCCGCGGCAATTGCGTCTTTGTCTGCCGATCCGCCCAGCGCGGTCACCAGCGCCTCTGCGGTGTCGGTGGCAACAGCCTTGACGCTTTCCAGCGCGCCGGCCTTGATTTCGGCGATCGCCTTTTCGGACTCGGCAGCCTTGGCAGCGATCTGCTCGTCTGCTTTGGCGATGGCCTCGTCCAGCCCGGCCTGGATTTCTGCGCGGGTTTCAGCAGCGATGCGCTGAGCTTCCGCACGGGCATCCGCCAGAGCCTTGTTATATGCGTTTTCGGCCTCGACAGCCTTGGCTTTCAGGTCTTCAGCCGCGGCGAGGTCGTTGGTGATGGTCCCCTGACGCTCGGCCAGCACCGCAGCGATGCGGGGCAGCGCGACGCGCGACAGAATGAGGTAGATCACGACCAGGGCAACCGCGAGCCAGAAGATCTGGTTCCCGAAGGTCGAGAAGTCCAGCTGAGGCATGCCCGGAGCAGACCCGTGCGCTGCGTCTGCGGCGCCGTGTGCTGCGTCTTGCGTATTAGATGCCATGTCGTCCTCCTTGGGAACTTGCCGTTACACCGGGCAGTGCAGGATTAGGCCGCACTGCCCGGCCGTAAGGAAATAGGTTCCTAAGGTCTTAGACGGCGAACATCAGCAGCAGAGCGACCAGGAACGAGAAGATGCCCAGTGCTTCTGCAAACGCGATGCCGATGAACAGGGTTGCGGTCTGGCCGGCTGCTGCCGACGGGTTGCGCAGCGCGCCTGCCAGGAAGTTGCCAGCCACGTGGCCCACACCGATTGCGGCTGCGCCGGAACCGATTGCTGCCAGGCCTGCGCCGACGAACTGACCGAGTTGTGCGATATCGCCTTCCATGATTTCTCTCCTTACGATGGAATGTGGTGATTTCTAGGGTGGGCAGGCCCCGTCAGGGCGCCGCCCGCTTAGCTTTCAGATCCTGGCCTTAGTGGCTCGGGTGCAGTGCGTCCTTCAGGTACACGCAGGTCAGGATGGTGAACACGTAGGCCTGGATGAAGGCCACCAGAACTTCGAGGGCGTAGACTGCGGTGATCGCGAAGATCGGCAGGAAGCTGAACAGGCCCAGGGCGCCAGCGAAACCTGCGAACACCTTCAGAACCGCGTGGCCAGCCATCACGTTACCGGCAAGACGGATGGAGTGGCTGACAGGGCGCACGAAGTAGGAAATCAGTTCGATGATGGCCAGGATCGGGCGGAGCGCCAGCGGCGCGCTCGACACCCAGAACAGGCCCAGGAAACCGGCGCCGTTCTTGACAAAGCCAACCACGGTCACGGTGATGAACACCAGCGCCGCCAGGATCGCGGTCACCGCGATGTGCGAGGTGGTGGTGAAGGACATCGGGATCAGGCCCAGGAAGTTGGCCATCACGATGAACATGAACAGGGTCATGATGTAGGGGAAGAACTTGACGCCGTCCTTGCCGGCCACGTCCTCGACCATCTTGTAGATGAAGCCATAGGCCAGTTCCGCCACCGACTGGGTGCGGCCCGGCACGATGGCGCGGCGCGAGGAGCCCAGCACCAGCAGCGCGAACACGGCCAGAACCGCCAGGCCCATCCACAGGGTTACGTTGGTCGGGGTGTACCAGGAGACGTGGTCACCGCCGAACAGCGGCTTCACGATGAACTGGTCCATCGGGTGGATCGCCAGCTTTGATTCCGCCGGAGCGAAAATCAGGCCCGACACTACGACCAGTGCCAGAACTGCGAAAAAGAAAATTTTGCCCATCGGTCCGCTTCTCCTGTCGCCGGCAGCCGATCCCGTCGGATCAGTCCCGGTCTTGCGCATTTTTTTCGGCCTCATCGGCCAGTTTCTTGTCCTGGATCTCCTGCGCGCTGCGAAGCATTGTCTTCACCCCGGCCGCAAGCCCCAGCAGTATGAACAGCACCATGAAGATCGGGAGCGTGCCAAACAGCAGGTCGAGCCCGTATCCGATGCCAAAGCCGATCGCGAGACCGGCCACCAATTCGATCACCATCCGCCAGGCGAGGTTCGCCATCGAATAGTGCTCATCCGCGCGCGGCTTGGGCTCCTGGGCCTTACGCGCCGCCGCCAGCTTCTCCTCCAGCTGCGCCATGCGCTGCTTTTGGTCGTCGTCGGTCACGGGCGCCATCCTCACGCGAATTTCTGAGAGGGTTGCTAAGGCCAAGGGGCTAAGGAGTCAATTACAAGGATTGAAGATTCAGATTCACACCAAGCCATTGAAAATGAATGGATAAATATGTAACAGCACAAGCCGCGCCGCCGTGCCGCAGCACCCGTTAGCGCCAAACCGCCCCGGATTCCATATTCAACCGAAAGGTTGATTTTAGCGGACGGGCCGCCGCGGCACCCGCACACGCACGATCCGCCCGTCGATCAGCAGCAGCCCCAGCAGGATCGCCGCCATGCCCCACAGGTGCTCCGCCAGCAGTTGCTCCTTCAGGATATAGGTGCCCAGGAACAGGGCTGAGACCGGCGCGATCAGTGTCGGAAGGGTGATGTTGGTCGGCCCCACCTTGGGCAGCACCCAGTAAAACGCTATGAACGCCGCCGAGGTCAGCACAAAGCCGATCACGAACAGCGAGGCCCAGGTCTCGATCCGCGTGACATGCGGCAGCCCCTCGCTCCAGATGGCCAGCGGCGCAATCGCGGCGGTGGCGCCGGTCAGCGCAATCGCCACCAGCACCACCGGCTCCATATCCTTGAAGCTGCGCGCGAAGTTCACCGAAAACGCATAGCACAACGGCGCGCACAGGGTGATCAGTACCGCCCAGGCCTCCGACGACTGGCCGCCCTGCAACAGCGGCAGCGACAGCAGCACGATGCCGAGGAAGCCGCACAGCACCCCCAGCGACTTCAGCACCGACGCCCGCTCGCCGCCGGGCCAGAAATGCGACACCACCACCGCCATCGCCGGGGTTGTGGCATTGACGATCCCGGCCACGCCGCTGGCGATATGCTGCTGGCCCAGCGCATAGAATGCAAAAGGCCCGGCATAGCTGAGCACGCCAAAGCCGAACAATGCCAGCCAGCGCCCCACCCCGGCAGGCACCTTCTTGCGGGCGGCCAGCACATAGATCCAGCAGCCCAGCGCGCCGAAGCCGACCCGCCCCATCGAGACGGACAGCGGCCCCAGCTCACGCAAAAGGATCGCATTGAACATGAACGACATGCCCCAGCCGATGCCGAGGATGAAAATCACCAGCCAGTACTTCAATGCCATGCCATCAATCTCCGCGCCTGAAAGGCGCTACCATGACGGCTCAGGACCGATTGTCAAATCCCCGGGCTGTGGATAGGAGTGAAGGCATGAGCGATCCTCTCGACATTGTCTTTGCAGCCCTGGCCGACCCGACCCGCCGGGCGATCCTCACCATGCTGCTGGAGGATGACATGGCCGTCACCGATGTGGCGGAACCGTTCGAGATGTCGCTGGCGGCGATTTCCAAGCACCTGACGATCCTCACCCGCGCGGGCCTGATCGCCCAGGAAAAGCGCGGCCGGGTCAAATGGTGCAAGCTGCAGCCCGACGCCATGCGCGCGGCGTCGGTCTGGATGCAGGGCTTCGGCCAGTTCGAGCCGGTGAACCTGGATGCCTTCGAGCGCTTCCTCGAAGCCGAGCTGAACGCCGAAGACACCCAGCCCGAAAGCTAGCGCACGACAAACACCGACGCTTTGGAATGGCGCACCAGATACCCGGCATGGGAGGTGGTGATGTAATCCAGCAGCCGCGGCGCATGGCTGCCGGCAATCACCAGATCGGCGCCGGTCTCATCCACCGTGCGGGCCAGGATGCCGTCCACCTCCGCCGCGACGTCGTTGGAGTGGACCGTGATGCCCTCCACTTTGACCCCGTCGGCCTTCTCGGCAATCTTGTTCTCGATCTTTCTGGCCAGCGAGGTCATGACCTCCTCTGCCGCGTCGTCGTTGTAGGTCTCCCCTGTCGCGCCCCCGGACACGTTGACCAGGGTCATGCGCGCGCCTTCGATCCGGGCCATCTCCATCGCCACGTCCAGCGCCTTGGACACCGGGTCGGGCAGGCGCAGGTCCACCGGGACCAGGATGTGTTTGAACATGTCACGCTCCTCGTTTCCTGAGCGCGTTTCCTGTGTCTGTCATGGTAGCCGGGCCAGCCGCAGACGCCTTGACCTCCATCAAGCGCCGCCGGCCGGTGCCGCAGCGGTCACGCGGGCTGCTGCTCCCGCGCGCCCTCCAGCAGCATCACCAGCGCCACCACCGACATCGCCACCCCGATCAGCACCATCCCCGGCGGCGTGCCGCGGCCCAGCGCGATCTCCCACAGGATCACCCAGCTGGGAGTGAGGTAGGTATAGGCCATCACCTTGGCCGAGGGCAGCCGCAGCGTTGCGTATTGCAGCAGCACAAAGGTGGCGGAGCTGGCACAGACCGCCAGGTAGAACAGACCGATCCACACGATGCCGGGCAGCTGCATCCACTCGGTGGCCAGGATGTCCTGCCAGCCAAAGGCGGCCAGCAGCGCGCCCCCCGCCAGCAGCATCCCGAAGGTAAAGACCACGGCCGGCTCGCCCCGGTTCAGCTTGCGCACCATCGGCGTATAGATGGCATGCAGCACGCAGCCCCAGAAATAGATGAGCTCTCCCTGGCCGATCTCGAATGCCGCCAGCGCGCCCAGGTCGCCGCGCACGATCACCCAGACCGCTCCGGCCGCGCCCAGCGCCAGCGCCAGCGCCATCCAGCCGGTGGTGATCTGCCGCAGCAGCAGCCAGCCGAACAGCGCGCTCATCACCGGCACCAGCGTGAACACCGCCGCCGCGCTGACCGGCGCCGCCGTCTGCAGCCCGTAGAACATCAGCACGAAGTAACCGCCGAACAGCCCGCCCAGCACCGCAAACCGCCACGGCGCGCGGAAATGGGCCCGCCGCAGCCCGGTGGTCGCCAGCGCCGCTGCACCAATGACCACTGCCGCAATGCCAAACCGTGCCGCGTTCAGTGCCGCGGGCGCGATCTCATTCGCCACCATGACACCCAGCGAAAACGACCCCGCCACCAGCGCCGAAAACATCAGCATCGCCAGATGCCCGCGCAGTGCCTCGCTCACAGCTGCCAATCCTTGACCTGCTCCTTCAGGAACTTCAGGAAGGCCTGCACCTTGGTGGTCCGGTGCAGATCCACATGGGTGACCAGCCACAGGGTGCCCTCCCATTCCTCCTGCGGTGCCATCATCTCCACCAGGTCCGGTTCCTGCCGCGCCTCCCAGGCCGCCATGAAGCCGATCCCCGCGCCGCTGCGCAGCGCGGATTTCAGGGTAAAGCCGTCGGTGCAGCGGAAGGCGATTGCCTCCGCCGGGGCATTGGCCCGAAGCCAGCGCGAAAACGGCGCCCGGCTGCTCTCGTCGTCCTGGCCGACAAAACGGTGATTGGGGATATCCTCCACCCCCTTCAGCAGCCCGTATTTCTCGGCATAGGACTTGGCGGCATACAGCCCGATCTGCTGCTTCATGAAGGGCTGCACCACGTTGTCCGGCTGATCCGGGGCATTGCCCGCGCGGACCGCCACATGCGCCTCGCCGTATTCCAGCCGGAACAGCCGGTCGCCGGTCAGATAGCGGATGATCAGACCCGGGTGCATGTCCTGGAACTCCTTCAGCGCCGGCACCATCATCGGCGCAAAGGACGCCAGCGAGGTCACCACCAGCTCACCGGAGACATCATCGCCCTGCCCCTTCAGCCGCCCGACCAGCTGGCTGAACTGGTCATCCGTGGCCTGCGCCACCCGCAGCAGGTCCTGCCCGGCCTCGGTCGGCGTATACCCGCGGGCATGGCGCTGGAACAGCTTCACCCCCAGCCGCGCCTCGATCGCGTCGATGTGGCGGATCACGGTGGCATGATGCACCCCCAGCACTTCGGCCGCGCCGCTGACCGTGCCCATGCGGGCCACCTGATAGGCGGTGCGGACTTCATCCCAGTTTTCCATGCCAGTCTCCTTGCCAGTCAAACTGCGCGCCAGTGCACAAATGCTGTGATTTGATCGGCGTTGCGTTCGAATTTGCAATACCCCAAATTCCTGTCAGCAACAAGCACAGGAACATGAAAATGACCCGCACCGTTCTCCATATCGACTCCTCCGCCCGCATCGAGGGCTCCGTCACCCGCGACCTCTCGGCCCAGATCGTCAGCCGCCTTGGCGCTGACCAAGTGATCCGCCGCGACCTGGCCGCGCCGCTGCCGCTGCTGGACGGCGCCTGGGTGGGCGCCAACTTCACCCCGGCCGACCAGCGCACCGACGAGCAGAAACAATTGCTCGCCCTCTCCGACTCGCTGGTCGAGGAGCTGAAGCAGGCCGACACCATCGTCATCGGCTCGCCGGTCTACAACTTCTCGGTGCCCTCCACCCTGAAAGCCTGGATCGACCTGGTCGCCCGCGTTGGCCTCACCTTCCAGTACCATGAAACCGGCCCCGTCGGCCTGCTGGAAGGCAAGCGCGCCATCATCGTCATGGCCTCGGGCGGCACCCAAGCCGGCTCCGACATCGACTTTGCCACCACCTACCTGCGTCACGTGCTGGGCTTCATCGGCATCACCGATGTCGAGATCGTGGCGGCCGACGCGATGTCGATCGACGCCGACGGCGCCCTGGCCAAGGCCAAAGGCCAGATCGAAGCCCTGGCTGCCTGATCCCCGGCATCCCGGCAACACCGCCAGCCCTCCCCGCGGAGAGCTGGCGGCTTTTTGCGTTTGGCAGGCCCATGCTGCCGTGCCAGTCTGCCCGTATCGGCATTTCAAGGGCGGGCAATTTGATGAAGAAGATCGGCATTCTCGGCGGCGTCGGCTGGGCCTCCACCATCGACTATTACCGCGCCATCTGCGAAGGCGCCGGGCGGTTCTTTGCGGACCGCGGCGCAGGCTCTCCGCTGCCGGTGCCGCCGATCACCATCGAATCCGTGGTGCAGGCCCAGACCCGGTCCTTGCGCGGCCGCCCTGGGGACGAGGCCAGCTGGGCCGCCTTCGACGCCGTCTTCCGCGAGGCGATGCTGACGCTGGAGCGCGCAGGCTGCGACTTCGCCCTGATCGCCTCCAACACCCCGCACGCGCGGCTGCATGCGATACAGGAGGGCGTGATGATGCCGGTCCTCAGCATTTTCGACGCCACCGCCAAAGCCACCGCCGCAACCGGCGCCGATCGGGCACTGGTGCTGGGCACAACGGTCACCATGCAGGCCCGAAATTATGCCAATGTGCTTGCCGAACACGGTGTCAGCGCCAACGATCCCCTGCCGGAGGCTGAGATCGCAGAAATGCAGGCCATGATCGACGAGGATTTCTACGGCGGCGCGTCCAGTGGCGCGCAAGCCCGCCTGCTGCGCTTCTGCACGAAACACGCCAAGCCCGGCACCGCCATCCTGCTGGCCTGCACCGAGCTGCCGCTGGCCTTCCCCGGCCATATCGACGACGTCAGCTTCGAAGCCGGCGGCTACCTGTTCGTGAACCCCTCCGCCGCCCATGTGGCCGCAGCGCTGGATCTGGCGCTGGAGGAGGAACGGGCCGGTTAGACCCAGTTCACCGCAACGCCGGTCTTCTCAAAGAACGCCATCACATCATCGCGCTTCATCGCCACGGTGCGGTCATTGACCAGCGGGTGCATACAGATCACGTCGGCCTCCTGCGCCTGCGCGTCCATATAGAAGGTCACACCCTTCGCCGCGCCGGTGATCATCGCCAGCGGGCTGACCGCGCCCGGGCGGATGCCGAGGTTCTCCAGCAGCCGGTCCGCCGAACCGAATGACAGGTTGCCGATGCCCAGCGCCGCCCCCAGGCCTTTCAGGTCGATCTCCCGGTCCTGCTGCAGCGTCACCAGATAGTTCCGCTTCTTCTTGTCCCGCAGGTACAGGTTCTTCAGCCGCAGCGCGTTTTCGCCCGGCACCATGAACTGCTCCTCGACACCCTTGGCGTCCTCCACCGTGCGCAACGGCACATGGGTGTGCAGCCGGTAGGCAATGCCCCAATCGTCCAGCTGCTTCAGCAGCGCATCCGAGGAGACAGGCAGGCTGTCCTGATAGGCCGATGACGCATCCATGATCTTACTCCGCAAGTCCGTGCCGGGTTGCTGCGCAGATCACAGAAAACGGCCGCGGGGCGCAAGAGCTGTTCCGCCCCCTGCGCCCCGTTTTGCGCCATCGCACCGCGGGGCGGGCGCTTCCGCCCGCCCCGACCGGTTCACGCCTCGGCGAAATCCGCCCGGCGTGCTTCTTCGTAGTGGTCGAAATCGGTGCTGAACCATCCGGTTCCGCGGGTGGCGCTGGCCAGCGTGTTGCACAGCTCATCCTGCGCCGACATCGGCAAGAGCGTCTCGAACACATCCCAGCCCGCGACGCCATCCTCGGCCTCAAAGCCCAGGATCTGGCCCTTCATCCCGCTCACCACCGGCACCAGCCCGCCGGTGAACACCGACGGCACATGGATATGCACCCGCATGATCGGCTGCAGCAGCACCGCGCCAGCCTCCGCCAGCGCCTCCTTGACCGCATTCTTGCCCGCGGTGCGGAAGGCATAGTCGGAACTGTCCACCGAGTGATGTTTGCCATCCTTCAGCGTCACGCAGACATCCACCACCGGGTGGCCGTTCAGGCCCTGCGCCAGCGCCTCGCGCGCGCCGGCCTCGACCGAGGGGATATAGTTCTTCGGCACCGCTCCGCCCTTGACCGTTTCCTCGAACACGAACCCGCTGCCCCGCGGCAGCGGTTTCACCTCGATCACCACGTCGGCAAACTGGCCTGCGCCGCCGGACTGCTTGCGGTGGCGGTGATGCACCTGCACGGATTTCTTGATGGTCTCGCGCAGCGCCGGCGGCACCGGCCCTTCCTCCACTTCGACCCCGAACTCGTCCTTCAAGGCCTGCTTGATACGGCGCATGTGCAGCGGCCCCTGCAGGTTCAGCAGCACATGGCCGCTGGCCTCCTCCTGCCCCACCACCAGCGCCGGGTCGATCTCCGCCAGCCGCTCCAGCGCGCCCGACAGCCGCGCGTCGTCCTTCTCATGCACCGGGGTGATCACCCGCCGGAAGGTCGAGGGCCGCGGCTGCGCCCAGTCCGGCAGCGGCGCCGTCCCGTCCGGGCCATAGGCATAGCCCAGGTTCAGATGGTCCGACTTCACCGCCTGCCCCATATCCCCGGGCGTCAGGCGGGTGACGGCCGCCGAGCCGACACCGGTCAGCGACCCCAGCGTTGCGCCGCCCACCGGCACGCCGTTGCCGACACTGCCGTCCAGTGCACGCATCATCACCGTCTTGCCCAGATGCTTGACCAGATCCGCCATGCAGCCGACCGCAACCACCTTGCCATTCTGCGACAGCCGCTCCAGCGCCACGCCCACATCCGGCGCTTCATGGCGCAGCGACTTCATCAGCCGCAGGATGCCGTTCTTGTGCTCGGCCGAGCCCATCAGCGCCGGGATCAGGTCGTTATGCTGCAGCACCTTGGTGGCCACGTCATAGACCTCCTCCGGCATCACCTTCTGATCCTCGATCAGCTCCTCCAGCAGCGTGTCGTCAAAATCCGCCAGCGCCTCCAAGAGCTCGGTGCGCGCCTCCTGCTCGCGCGCATACATCGCCACCGGCAATTCGATCAGCGCCGAGGGCTTGCCCTCCTGATACTGCCAGGCACGTTCCGAAATCAGATCCACAGCACCCACAACCTGTCCATCCTCGCGGATCGGCACCTGCCGCAGGATGATGTTGTGGCTGCAATAGGCCTGCAGCGCGGCCACGATTTCCGCCACCCGGTCCGTTGCCTGGTCCATGCGGTTGACAAAAATAAAGGCGGGGATCCCCGCCTCTTCCACCTTGCGCAGGTACGGCGCGCTCAGCACCGCAGCGCCGGCGTCAGCCGGCACGCAGATGACGGCAGCGTCGCTGGCGGCCAGCGCCGGGCCCGCCTGCGCCAGATTGTCGGCCCCGCCCGCGATGTCGATCGCGGCCCAGTCCTCGCCCATAAATGAAAAAGGCTGCAACGCGGCGACGCCTGCAGCCTCCTGCCGTTTGCCGGCGGCGCTGTCCAGATTGGCCAGCGCCGTGGCCAGCGTTGATTTGCCGGACTGCGACGGTCCCAGAATAGTGAAAACGCGCATGTTCTCAGATCCTCCCATAGCTGATGCGGCTGCCCGTCAACGGCCGCGGACGCTAAGGTTCGCGCATCATGCCTGTGCTGAAGATCTGCCTCGATGCCCCTCCGGGCAGGCCCCGCCTGTGAGTGCGGCAGCGGGCCAACCTCCCGATGTTGGCCAAGCCACCCCCTCCGAGTCAAGCACGCAGAGCGCGCAGCTGCGCTGCTTGCCGCTCATATGTGACGGCCAGGCCGCCAGTTTCCCCTGAACCGCGGCTTTCCGGAGGGTAAGCTGATGCCATGAAAATCACCCGCAACACGCCCGGCCAGCTGATCCTGGCAGACACGCCGTGGTTCATCGGCATTGCGCTTGCCCTGTTCATCCTGGCTTTCGTGGGCGCCGGCCTCGGCGCTGCCAGCACCGGCGGTGAAAACCTCTGGTTCGGACTGGGCTTTGCCGCCCTGGGCGGCGGCATGGGGTTTGCCGCCTTCTGCCTCTTCGTGCGCCGGGTGCAGGTGATCCTCGACCGCTCCGGCGGCAGCATCCTGATCCGGCGCCAGTCGGTGTTCGGCTACAGCCAGGTGGAGCACCGCCTCGCCGACCTGTCCCACGCCGAGGTGGAAAGCACCACCAGCCGCAGCGAGGGCCGCACCCGCACGCTCTACCGCCCGGTCCTGGTGCTGGACGGCGGCATGAGCGCCGGCCGCCACCCGGTGATCGAGGCCTACACCAATGGCCGCGGCCCGCAGCGGCTGGCGGAGGCAATCAATGCCTGGCTGCCCGCCTCAGAGGCCGCAAAGGTTGACTCCGGCGGCCATTCCGCGTAACGCCTGCCCAAACATCCGGGAGATCTGAGTCTTCCGGTCCCTGCCCGTGCCAGGGATCGCCCCCCACCAGCGTGTTACGCCCGTGGGGGCAAACTCGTTTGGTTTGCCCCCAGGACAGACACCAGGACCGGCGGGCATTTGCGCATGGACCGCTTGTCCCCTACATACGGGGGCGCCACAGTTGAAACCGGCATCAGGAGGCCGCAGGCATGTTTGAAAATCTATCCGAACGCCTTTCCGGCGTCTTTGACCGGCTGACGAAACAGGGCGCCCTCAACGAGGAGGACGTGAAATCCGCCCTGCGCGAAGTCCGCGTCGCCCTGCTGGAGGCCGACGTCTCGCTGCCGGTTGCCCGCGATTTCGTCAAGAAGGTGCAGGAGCAGGCCACCGGCCAGGCGGTCACCAAATCGGTGACCCCGGGCCAGCAGGTCGTGAAAATCGTGCACGACGCGCTGGTCGATGTGCTGCGCGGCGACGAAGACCCCGGCAAGCTCAAGGTCGACAACCCGCCCGCGCCCGTCCTGATGGTCGGCCTGCAGGGCTCCGGCAAGACCACCACCACCGGCAAGCTCGCCAAGCGGCTCAAGGAGAAAGAGGGCAAGAAGGTCCTGATGGCCTCGCTCGACGTCTACCGTCCGGCGGCGATGGACCAGCTGGCGGTGCTCGGCATGCAGATCGGCGTCGACACCCTGCCGATCGTGCCCGGCCAGAAACCCGTCGACATCGCCAAGCGCGCCAAGCAGCAGGCGACCTTGGGCGGCTACGACGTCTACATGCTGGATACTGCCGGCCGCCTGCACATCGACGAGACCCTGATGCAGGAGGTCGAGGACGTCCGCAACGTGGTCTCCCCGCGCGAGACCCTGCTGGTGGTCGACGGCCTGACCGGCCAAGTCGCCGTTGAGGTAGCCGAGGAATTCGACGCCAAGATCGGCATCTCCGGCGTGGTGCTGACCCGGATGGACGGCGACGGCCGCGGCGGTGCGGCGCTGTCGATGCGCGCCGTCACCGGCAAGCCGATCCGCTTTGTCGGCCTCGGCGAGAAGATGGACGCCCTGGAGACCTTCGAGGCGGACCGCATCGCCGGCCGCATCCTCGGCATGGGCGACATCGTGGCGCTGGTCGAGAAGGCCCAGGAAACCATCGAGGCCGAACAGGCCGAGAAGATGATGAAGCGCATGATGAAGGGTCAGTTCAACATGAACGACCTGAAGATGCAGCTTGAACAGATGCTCCAGATGGGCGGCATGGAAGGCATGATGGCGATGATGCCCGGCATGGGCAAAATGGCCAAGCAGGTGCAGGACGCGGGCATGGACGACAAGGTGCTGAAGCGCCAGATCGCCATGATCCAGTCGATGACCAAGAAAGAGCGCGCCAACCCCGCTCTGCTGCAGGCCAGCCGCAAGAAACGCATCGCGGCCGGTTCTGGCATGGAAGTCTCCGACCTCAACAAACTTCTGAAGATGCACCGGCAGATGGCCGATGTGATGAAGAAGATGGGCAAGATGGGCAAAGGCAAGATGCTGAAACAGGCCATGAAGGGCATGTTCGGCAAAGGCGGCATGCCGGACATGGGCGGCATGGATCCCAGCCAGATGGACCCCAAGGCGCTGGAAGCGGCGGCCAAGGCAATGGGCGGCAAAGGCGGCCTGCCCGGCCTCGGCGGCGGCATGGGCCTGCCCGCGGGCCTCAGCGGCTTCGGCAAGAAGAAGTAATCCATGCAGTTCCCCGCCATCCCTCAGCTCGAAACCGAACGCCTGGTCCTGCGCGGACCGGAGGCGGCGGACTTCGGGCCGGTGGCAGCGTTCTTCGCAGACGAAGCACGCTCCTGGGGGTTTGGCGGCCCGCTGGACCGCGCGGAAGCCTGGCGCTGGTTCACCATGTCGGTGGGCCATTGGGCAATGCGCGGTTTCGGTTTCTGGACCATCACCTGCAAAGACACCGGCGCGGTCCTGGGCATCACCGGCCTCTGGCAGCCCGAAGGCTGGCCGGAGCCGGAACTGGGCTGGGTCGCCTTCCCGGCGGGCGAAGGCCGCGGCATCATGGCCGAGGCTGCCCTGGCCGTCCGCACCCATGCCTATGAGGTCATGGGCCTGCCCGCGCTCTGCTCCTTCATCTTTCCGGGCAATACCCGCTCGGTGGCGCTGGCCGAACGGCTGGGCGCGGTGTTCGAAAAAGACTTCGACAACCCCAAGCACGGGCGCGAGCTGGTCTACCGCCACCCCGCTCCGGCTGCGCCCTGCGACGGCGGGATGGAGGCCTACGCATGACCTCCCATCAGTTCACCGCGTCCCGGGCCGCCGCCGCTTGCGCCGCACCCGGTTTAACGGAAAATTACGCAGTCTCTCCGATACTCCTTCACCGGATGGGTGAAAAAGACGCCGGGCGGTCCGCCGCCCGGGCAAAGGGGTATGACATGAAAGACGCGCAAAACCGGTATCCTCGCCTCGTATCAAATCGTCTGATGCTGATTTCTCCGGCCGATCCGGAGTTTGACGCCAATGCCGCCTTCCTCGAGGCGGGCGCGCCGCGCTTCATCGATGCGGCGGAGGATCCGGATTCGCTGTGGTGGTCGATTGCGACCATCATCGGGCACTGGCACCTGCACGGCTACGGCCTGTTTGCCGTGGTCGAGCGCAACACCGGGATGACCGTCGGCCTCGTCGGCCCCTGGTTCCCCAAGGGCTGGCCGGAGCCGGAGCTGTCCTGGCACCTGATGGAACCGGCCCGCGGCAAGGGTTATGCCAGCGAAGCCGCTCAGGCCGTGCTTGACTGGCTGTTCTCCGAGGCTGGCTGGGACACGATCGTCTCCTACGTGCCGGAGGAAAACGACGCCTCCATCGCACTGGCCCGCCGCGTCGGCGCCAGCCCGGAAAAGCTGATTTCCTTCCGCCTGCAGCCCGCGCCCAACCTCCGCGCCTGGCGCCACATGCCGCCCGCCCCGGTTTCCGGCCCGCAGGCTGCTGCAAGGGGCCTGCTGCACTGATGCGCCTGCACGGGGTCATATCCCGGCCCGGCCGCGCCCTTCCCGTGGAAGGAGCGCGCTGATGCCGTTTGACATCCCCGTGATCGAAACCCGCCGCCTGGTGCTGCGCGGCCCCGAGCCGCAGGACTACCCGGACTTCAAGGCCACTTTCAGTTCCTACCGCTCCCGCTTCATGGGCGGGCCGCTGAACCCTTACGAGGCCTGGATGCTCTATGCCGCCGAGATCGGCCACTGGCAGGTGCGCGGCTTCGGCATGTGGATGATCCACGACAAGGCCACGGACGAAACCTACGGCATGGCCGGCGGCTGGCAGCCCGCAGGCTGGCCCGAGCGCGAGATCGCCTGGATCATCTGGCCCGGCGCGGCCGGCAAGGGCTATGCGCTGGAGGCTGCGCACGCCGCACGCCGGCATTTTTATTCAAATCTGGGCTGGGAGACTGCGGTCAGCTATATCGACCCCAAGAATCTCGACTCGATCCGGCTCGCGGAACGGCTCGGCGCCAAGAAGGACCACGAGGCCGCCACCATCGACGGCAATGATGCGGTCTACCGCCACCCCGCCCCGGACGCCCTTAAGGACAGCCAGACCGCGCATGGCATCGACATGGAAATCGCTCACTATGCCGACCCGCTCTTCAAACCGGAGGGCTGGGCCATTGACTGACCAGCGCGCGGATACCATGTCGCTGCACTGCGGCGGTGCACAGCTGGTGCACGCCCGCTGCACCCGCGGCACCCCCTTGATGACACCCCGGCCTGCTGCATTGCGGAGACCCTGATGACGACAGATATCCAAGATCCCGTTGCCCGCGCAGCCCAGCTGCTGAAGGGCCACCGCGAAAGCATCGACCGCCTGGACGCGATCCTTGTCTATACCCTGGGCGAGCGCTTCAAGCACACCCAGGCGGTGGGCCGGCTCAAGGCCGAACACGACCTTCCCCCGTCCGATCCCACCCGCGAAGCGGCGCAGATCGCACGGCTTGAAGACCTGGCGCAACAGGCCGATCTGGACCCTGAATTCGCCAAGGCTTTCCTGAACTTCATCATCGGGGAAGTCATCCGCCACCATAAGAAACACCAAGAATAACAAAGACAACAGGAACAACCGGGGCAAACCCCGGACAACGCCATCAAAGGAGATGTACCCATGGCAATGAAAATCCGTCTGGCCCGCGGCGGCTCTAAAAAGCGTCCCTTCTACCGCATCGTGGCTGCTGACAGCCGCATGCCGCGCGACGGCCGCTTCATCGAGAAGCTGGGCACCTACAACCCGCTGCTGCCGAAGGATTCGGAAGAGCGCGTGAAAATGGACATGGAGCGCGTGCAGTACTGGCTCGACCAGGGCGCCCAGCCGACCGACCGTATCGCCCGCATGCTGGAAGCCGCAGGCGTCCGCACCAAGGCCGAGCGCAGCAACCCGAAAAAAGGCACCCCGGGCAAGAAAGCCCAGGAACGCGCCGAAGAGAAAGCTGCAAAGGCCGCTGAAGCCGCCGAAGCAGCTGCAGACGCGGAATAATTCCGTGGAGCTGCGGGGCGCTTTTCCCGAAGAGTTCCGCAGCCAGCTTGATCTGCTGATGCGGCTCCGGCGCGATGTGCGCCGGTTCCGCAGCGATCCGGTGGAGGAGGCCGTGCTGATGCGCTGCCTCTCCGCCATTCCGCTCGCCCCCTCGGTGGGCCTGAGCGAACCCTGGCGCATCCTGCGCGTGGACAGCGAAACCGCCCGCGCCGCTGCGCTGAAGAATTTCGAGAAAGCCAATGCAGAGGCGCTGTCGGGATATTCCGGCGAGCGCGCCGGACGCTATGCCGGGCTGAAGCTCTCCGGCATGCGCGATGCGCCGGTGCAGCTGGCCATCTATTGCGACGACGAAACCACCCAGGGCCACGGCCTGGGCGCCGCCACCATGCCGGAAATGCGCCGCTATTCGGTGGTCACCGCCATCACCCTGTTCTGGCTGGCCCTGCGCGCCGAAGGGCTGGGTCTGGGCTGGGTCTCGGTGCTCGACCCGGAGCAGTTGAACCGCGACCTGAACGCGCCAGAAGGCTGGCAGCTGATCGGCTATTTCTGCATCGGCTACCCGGAACGGCTCTCGGACACGCCGGAGCTGGAGGAGCAGGGCTGGGAAAGCCGGATGGCGGATCTGCCGCTGGAAACCCGCTGAGGCCGCCCGTGGGACGGTTGATCCGGCTTGTGTTTTTTGTTGCAGTAGCCTTTACCGCGGGCATCTTTTTTGAACGCAACCACCAAAGCGAGCTCTGCGAACAATCCGGCGGCCAATGGCTGCGCGCAGGGTTCTGTGCAAAGGAATAAGACCATGAGCGAACTGATCTGCGTGGGTGCGGTGGCCGGCGCCTTCGGCGTGCGCGGCGAGGTGCGGCTCAAGAGCTTCTGCGCCATCCCGGAAGAGATCGAAGACTACTCTCCGCTCAGCAATGAGGACGGCAGCCAGAGCTATTCCCTGATGATCACCCGCCCGATCAAGAACGGCTTTGCCGCGCGGATCGGCGGGGTTGAAACCAAGGAAGACGCCGACGCGATCAAGGGGCTGCGCCTGTTTGCCCGCCGCGATCAGCTGCCGCAGCTGCCGGATGACGAATTCTACCACGCCGATCTGATCGGGCTGGAGGTCTTTGACACCGGCGGCACCCTGCTGGGCACGGTGAAATCGGTGCAGAACCACGGCGCCTCGGACCTGCTGGAGATCCACGGCCCGGGCCTGAAGGCCACGGTGCTGCTGCCCTTCACCCTGGAGGCGGTGCCGACCGTGGACCTGAACCAGGGCCGCATCATTGCCGACCCGCCCGAGGGGCTGTTCTGAGGCCGCTTCTCAGCCGGCTTCCTCAGCCAGAAGCGCCTCGAAAACCTGAACAATCCTGGCCGCAACATGCGCGCTTTTCAGCTGCTGCTCCGGCGGTTTGTGGCACAACCCCACCCAGCATTTGAACAGGCGGTGGGCATAGAAGAAACGGAATACCGGATCATTCACCAGATCCGCCCCGTACCCGTCCTGAAACGCTTCCCAATCGGCTTGCGCAACCAGCCCGAACCCGGGTGTCTGGCCGTCCGCGGCCAGATGGTCAGGGCAGTTGGCCAGCCAGATATTGGCAAGGTCGCGCTGCGGGAATATGCCGTCATGGTTTGAAAAGTCGATAAAGGAGACAGCGGTTTCGGACATGAGGATATTGCGCAGATGCAAGTCGCCATGCTCGACCGCCGCGTGAAAGGAATGGCCCCGCGCACGCCGCCCCGCCCGGTGCAGGTACGCACAAAGCCCCAGGAACCTGTTGTGTTTGGGCACCGGCAGCCGTCCGTCGCGCACCGCTTGAGCCTGGCTTGAAACCTGGGTCAGAAACGGCTTTGGCCAAAACTGCCTTTCCCCAGCGCCGGAAACCCTGTGCAATGCGGCCACCGCATGTCCGATGCGCCGCAGAATGCTGCCCCGGTCACCGATCCCGTAATCCGTGACTGCCAATTCACGGTGCGCTGTATCACCGCGGACAAATTCCATCAGGACAAAGGGGTTTTGCGCGTCGCGCCACAGGAGTGCAGGTGCAGATACGCCAGATACTGGCATCAAGCTATCGGCGGCAGCCTGGTGCCGGTCCAGAGACCTTGTGTGCCGAAGCGGATCAGTTCCTCCAAATTCGGCCCGCAGGGCATAGCTCTGGCCGTCGGCGGTCCTCACCTCCAAGACGCAGCGGCGATGCAGAACGCCGCTGTTCAGCTGCATTCTGCGAAAGACGGCCCCGGTTTCCTGAAGGCCGGCCGCCGCGGCTGCCCTGGGCCAAAGCGCCTGCGTGCGGGCCTGCACCGCGTCCATCGCAGCAAACGGATCGTACCCGGCCGCTGCAGGCGGCTTTTCTGAATTCATCGAAACACCAAAGCTTTTTATTGCGCGTAATTCTGACTGCACTAAACAGCACCATTATGACAGCACCAAGCAAATCTCATGGCCGCAAGGCCATCCGCCCCACGCTGAAGCCGCGCGAGCTGATGACGCCGACACCGGATCTGGCGGGGGTGTGGAAAGCCAAGATCATAACGCTGTTCCCGTCGGCCTTTCCCGGTGTGCTGGGAGAAAGCCTGACCGGCAAGGCGCTGCAGGAAGGCCTGTGGCAGCTGGAAACTGTGGACCTGCGCGAATTTGGTGTCGGCAAGCACCGCAATGTCGACGACACGCCCGCGGGCGGCGGCGCGGGCATGGTGCTGCGCGCCGACGTCCTGGGCGAGGCCATCGAGCACACAATGGCGGATACCCGGGGCAACTGGCCGCTGGTCTACTTGACCCCGCGCGGCCGGCCGATGAACCAGCAGATGATGCAGGGCTTTGCCCAATGCGACGGCATCACCCTGCTGTGCGGCCGCTTCGAAGGCGTCGATGAACGGGTGCTGGAGCATTACGGCATCCAGGAGGTTTCCCTAGGCGACTTTGTCATGACAGGCGGCGAGCTGGCCGCGCAGGCGCTGATCGACGCTACCGTGCGGCTGCTCCCCGGGGTGCTGGGCAACCAGGCCTCCACCGAGGAGGAAAGCTTCTCCTCCGGCCTGCTGGAGCACCCGCAATACACCCGCCCTGCGGAATGGAAAGGCCGGGAAATTCCCGAAGTGCTGATGTCCGGCCACCACGGCAAGATTGCCGAATGGCGGCATGAAATGAGCGAAGAGATCACCAAAGCCCGCCGCCCCGATCTGTGGGACGCCTATTGCCGCAAGACGCAAAACCGGGGCTGAACGGCCGCCCGGCTGTGCTGCCCGGATGGCGCCAGCTGCGCCCGACCGTTGCCGGACGCCCCAAGCCATGCTTTAGTCCCCTCATATTCATGAAGAATTAGGAGTGAACAGGGTGGCTGCAAAATTTGAACTCTACACCGACAACGCAGGTGAATTCCGGTTCCGGCTGAAAGCAGGCAACGGCGAGAACATCCTGGCCAGCGAAGGTTACAAGCAGAAGGCCAGCGCCGAGAACGGCATCGAGTCGGTGCGCAAGAACGCAAGCGACGATGCGCGCTATGAGCGCAAGGAAACTGCCGCGGGCAAGCACATGTTCAACCTGAAGGCCACCAACGGCCAGGTGATCGGCACCTCGCAGAGCTATGCCAGCGCCTCCGGCCGCGACAATGGCATCGAGTCGGTCAAGAAAAACGCCCCGGACGCGGCTCTGGACGACCAGACCGCCTGACGGCCTGAACCCCATGGGGCGCGCGCCCCAAATCTTTTGAGAAAAGATTTGGCAAGAGTTTTGTGAAAACTCTTGCCGCAGCGCAGCCGGGCACTTGTTTTGCTGGGGCTGCGGACGTATACAGCGCCGGTCTGGATTCGCATTTGCGGCTCCGGGCCGCTGGCTGTTGGATCACTCACCTGGAAATCTTCTTCGGTTTTCGCTCAGGGCCCTGCCGCCAGCAGCAAGGAACAGACGGCGTGATCTCTGGCGGGCTGCCAATTGGCGGGACCCGGTGAAGACCAGGAGCTCTCATGACGGCACAAACCTCTGCGGCATGAACCGCAGGCAGATTTAGGAGAGTTGCGATGGACCTGATCGCACAGCTGGAGGCGGAACAGATCGCCGCCCTGGGGAAAGAGATCCCCGATTTCAAAGCCGGTGACACCATCCGCGTCGGCTACAAGGTGACCGAAGGCTCGCGTTCGCGCGTGCAGATGTACGAAGGCGTTTGCATCAGCCGCAAGAACGGCTCGGGCATTGCCGGCTCGTTCACCGTCCGCAAGATTTCGTTCGGCGAAGGCGTGGAGCGTGTGTTCCCGCTGTTCTCGACCAACATCGACTCGATCGAAGTGGTGCGCCGTGGCCGTGTCCGCCGCGCCAAGCTGTACTACCTGCGCTCGCGCCGCGGCAAATCTGCCCGTATCGCCGAAGACGCGCACTACAAGCCCAAGAAAGCCTGAGGAGCGGTATCATGAAAAAAGACACCCATCCCGATTACCACTTCATCGACGTCAAAATGACCGACGGCACCATCATCAAGATGCGCTCCACCTGGGGCCGCGAAGGTGATCAGCTGGCACTGGACATCGACCCGACCGTGCACCCGGCCTGGACCGGCGGCACCTCGCGCCTGCTGGACGCCGGCGGCCGCGTGTCGAAGTTCAAGAAAAAATACGAAGGCCTGGGCTTCTAAGCCGCCTGCCGTATTTTTCAAAACTCCCGAAGGCTGCCCCGGACGGGCAGCCTTCTTTCTTTTTTCTCCTGACGCTGGGCCGGATGCAGCCCTGCGGGAAAGACAGCCCCTCTCGTGAAACAAGCCCTGGCAAACGCCCTGCAAGAGCGCGGATATGAAACCCTGACCCAAGTCCAGGAGGCCGTAACCCAGCCGGACCTGGAAGGGCGCGACCTGCTGGTTTCTGCGCAGACCGGATCGGGCAAGACCGTCGGCTTCGGCCTGGCGCTGGCCCCCACCCTGCTGGGCGAGGACGAGGTGTTCGGCGAGGCCGCCGCGCCGCTGGCGCTGGTGATTGCCCCGACCCGCGAGCTGGCGCTGCAGGTAAAGCATGAGCTGGGCTGGCTGTACCGTGACGCAGGCGCGCGGATTGCCTCCTGTGTGGGCGGCATGGACATGCGCGACGAGCGCCGGGCGCTGGAGCGCGGTGCCCACATCGTCGCGGCGACCCCGGGCCGTTTGCGCGACCACATCATGCGCGGCTCCATCGACCTCAGCAATGTGCGCGGCGTGGTGCTGGACGAGGCGGACGAGATGCTGGATCTCGGCTTCCGCGAAGACCTGGAATTCATCCTGAGCGAAGCGCCGGAAGAGCGCCGCACCCTGCTGTTCTCCGCCACCGTGCCGCCGGCGATTGCCAGCCTGGCCGAGACCTTCCAGCGCGACGCGCTGCGGATCAAGACCGCGGGTGAGACCAAGCAGCACGCCGATATCGAATACCGGCTGATGAGCGTGGCGCAGCAGGATGCGGAAAACGCCATCATCAACGTGCTGCGCTACTATGAGGCGCCGAGCGCCATCGTTTTTGCCAACACCCGTGCAGCGGTGAACCGGCTGGCCGCACGCCTGACCAACCGCGGCCTGCCGGTGGTGACGCTGTCGGGCGAGCTGAGCCAGACCGAGCGCAGCCATGCGCTGCAGGCGATGCGCGACGGGCGCGCCCGGGTCTGCGTGGCTACTGATGTGGCCGCGCGCGGCATCGACCTGCCGGGGCTGGAGCTGGTGGTCCATGCGGAGCTGCCCTCGAACCACGAAACCCTGCTGCACCGCTCGGGCCGCACCGGCCGTGCGGGCCGCAAGGGCGTCAGCGCGCTGATCGCCCCGCCCAAGGCACGTGCCAAGGCGCTGCGGCTGCTGAAATGGGCCAAGCTGACGGCGGAGCACTGCGAAGCGCCCTCTGCCGACGACGTTCTGGCACGGGATGAAGAGCGGATGCTGGCCGACGCTGTCTGGCAGCAGCCGGTGGAGGAGCACGAGCAGGCCGGCGTGCAGACCCTGCTGGACAATTTCTCCGCCGAGCAGATCGCCGCCACTTATCTGCGCCTGTTCCGCAGCCGCCACTCGGCGCCGGAAGAGCTGCGCCCGGCGGATACGCCGGAACCGCGCAAGGAGCGCAAGGAACGCAAACCCTTTGGCCCGTCGGTCTGGTTCTCGCTGTCCGGCGGCCGCGAGGCCGGTGCCGATCCGCGCAAGGTGCTGCCGATGCTGTGCAAGGCCGGCAATATCGACCGCGATGCCATCGGCGCCATCCGGGTGCAGGACAATGAGACCTTTGCCGAAATCAGCGAGACCGCGGTTGAGGGCTTCCTGAAGGCGCTGGACGGCAAGACCGAACTGGAGCCCGGCACTGTGCTGACCCAGCTGGCCGAGGCGCCGGAACTGGCCCCGGCCCCGCGCCGCGGCCCCGGCGGACCGAAGGGTGGTTTCAAGGGCGACCGCAAGCCCAAGCCGCACCGCGGCAAGGAAGACGCGCCGAAACCCTACCGCCGCAAGGCAGAGGCCGGTGAAGACAGCCGTCCCCCGCGCAAGGAGTGGAAGGACAAACCGGCCCGGGAGGAGCGCCGCGAGCCGCGCAGCGACACCCGCCCCAGCAAGCCGAAACCGGCAGTGACACCAAAGCCCAAAGGGGCATCAGATCCCTCCAAGCGGATGACCAAACCGGGCGCGCCTGCGGCCAAGCCGTTCAAGGCCAAAGGCCCCAAGCCGCCGGTGGGCAAGCCGAACAGCAAGAAGAACAAGGCGCGAGCTGCGGCTAGCCTGGCCACCAAGCCGGGCAAAGGCGGCGATGCCCGCCCCAAGCGCAAGCCGGGCGGGCCTGCAAAACACAGGTGAAAACCGGGGTTAGCGCCTGTTGATTCCGCCGAACCAGTGTTGCGGATTTAATGGGGTCTAACCCTAAATTCACCAGCCTGCGCGCACCGCTTTTCTTGGCCGGAACCAGAGCCTATACAGGGGCACAAAGCTAAAGACGTGCACCAAAGCACGAGCGAAGGGACCTGTACATGGCGCATATCATTGTCGTCGGCAACGAGAAGGGCGGCGCGGGCAAATCGACTGTCTCCATGCATGTTGCAACCACCCTGGCCCGGCTGGGCCACAAGGTGGCGGCGCTGGACCTGGACTTGCGGCAGCGCTCCTTGGGGCGCTACCTGGAAAACCGCAAGGACTTCTGCATCAAGGCAGGGCTGGACCTGCCGATGGTGGAAATGCACGAGCTGCCGGAAATCGACCCGGCCAGCCTGCAGCCGGGCGAAAACATCTATGACCACCGGCTGTCGGCAGCGGTCTCGGCGCTGGAGCCGGGCCATGATTTCATCCTGATCGACTGCCCCGGCTCGCACACGCGCCTGAGCCAGGTGGCGCATTCGCTGGCCGATACGCTGATTACGCCGCTGAACGACAGCTTTGTCGATTTCGACCTGCTGGCGCATGTGGACCAGAAGGGTGAGACCATCACCGGGCCGTCGGTTTATTCCGAGATGGTGTGGAACGCGCGCCAGCTGCGGGCGCAGGCGGGGCTCAAGCCGATCGACTGGATCGTGATCCGCAACCGGGTCGGCACCCAGCGCATGGTCAACAAGGAAAAGATGGAGCGCGCCATCAAGATGCTGTCCAAGCGGATCGGCTTCCGGGTGGCACCGGGCTTCTCCGAGCGGGTGATCTTCCGCGAGTTGTTCCCGCGCGGCCTGACGCTGCTGGACCTCAAGGACATTGGCGTCAAGCAGCTGAACATTTCCAATGTCGCCGCCCGGCAGGAGCTGCGCGACATGATGAAGGAAGTGAACCTGCCGGGGGTCGAGGTCAGCATCTGACCCCGCCCCGGCGGCAACTCAGCTGTCGCAGCCGCAGTTGCCGCGGTAGATGGTGTAGAGCTCCATCGGCTCGGCCACCCCGCGCAGCATGTAGCGGCCCAGCGACACCAGGTCATGATTGGTGCCTCTGGCGGCCAGCTTCACGTCTTCGGACATGATGATGTTCTGGCCAACCGAGCGGTGCATCCCGGCGATCCGGGCGGCCTGGTTCACCGCTTGGCCGATCACGGTGAAATCGAGCCGGTTCTCCGCCCCGATATTGCCATAGAGGATGGTGCCCGCGTGCAGCGCCAGGGTGAAGCCCGCCGTCGGCAGCTCCTGTTCCTCGCGCTCGGTGTTATACGCGCGAACCTTGCCGCACAGCTCATTGGCCGCGGCCAGCGCCGCGTGGGCGTCTTCCTCGATGCTGCCGAGGTTGAACATGGTCAGCATCCCGTCCCCCATGAACTTGAGGATGTTGCCGCCATGCGCCTGGATGGTTTCCACCGCCAGGCCGAAATAGCCGTTCAGCATCTCGATCAGCTCGGTGCCGGGCAGCCGCTCGGCCAGCTGGGTGAAGCCCTTGAGGTCGAACAGGCAGATCACCGCGTCGATCTGCTGCGAGGACCCGCGCTGGATCTCGCCCGAGAGCACCCGGCGGCCGGCATCGCGGCCCAGGTAGACCTGCAACAGGTCGCTGGCCATCTGCCGGTTGGAGGAGGACTTCAGCGCCAGGCCCAGATGCGGCAAGGTGGTGCGGATCAGGTCCAGTTCGCGGCTGGAAAAGCCGCCCGGGCGGTCCGTCGCCCAGGAGACCAGCATGCCTTCCTGCGGGTGAATGGGATCGTTCGGCCCTGCCTGGGGCGGGGAAAACCGCACGCCTTTGGCAAAATAGTCTGTCGCCCCGCGTTCCCGCAGCTCCGGCAGCAGCGGGAACTGCTCCGGCGCGCCGTCTTCGAGCCTCTGGCGGAACTCGTCCAGCTCCTTATCCAGAATGTGAAAGAACGGGCTGCGCAGCCACTCTTCACGAGGGGACTCGCGGTACTCGTAATGCTGGTGCGACAAGCCGTCCGCGCGGGTCCAGTTGAAACCGATGCCGCCGAATTTCGGGTGAAAGGCGCGCTGCGCTACATGGAAACGCCACAGCGGCACGCCCGCGTCAGTCAGCCGCTGGCAATAGCCCTGCAGCAGGTCCTGCTGCTGGGCCCCATGCAGCCCCTGTTCCATCAGCCAGGCAATCAGCGGTCCTGAATTGACATCAATCTGTATCATGCGTTCACCTTCAATTCCGCTGTCTTATCTGGGCATTGCACCCGGCGATGTCTACGGTTCGATGCCTGCTAATTTGCGCAGCATATACCGCAAAATTGCAACCTCGCCGGTTGTGAACTGCCGGCACAGCCTGGCATCGAACTCCTGCGCCACCTCCCGCAGCTCCCGGTAGGCGGCCTGCCCCGCCGGTGTCAGCGTCAGATGCTCGGCCCGGCGGTCGTTTTCATCCCGGGTGCGGGTCACGAACCGTTTCTCGGCCAGCTTGGCCACCGCGCGGCTGATCTTGGTCTTGTGGATCTTGGCCCGCTCACCGATCTCCTTGGCCGTCATCTGGCCGTAGTTGCCCAAGTGGAACAGCACCCGCCATTCCGTGCGCAGCATACCATAGCGGTCCTTGTAGTGCCGCTGAAACCCCAGCGAGCTTTCCTCGGCCGCCCGGTTCAGCAGAAAGGGCAGGAAATCCTGCAGAGTGAAGTCATCTTTTTCGGTCATTTGCGTCCTCTCTCCCTTGTTAGTTACAAAAACAACTAATATCCCGCAAGCAGCAAGAGGAGAAACGCGCGATGAATCGGCCAGCCGATCCCCATGAGATGATCCAGGCTCCCTCGATTGCGGGGCCGAACGAGGGCTATATGCCCGGCTTTGCCAACGACTTTGAAACCGAGGCGCTGCCCGGCGCCTTGCCGCAGGGCATGAACAGCCCGCAAAAATGCAACTATGGCCTCTATGGCGAACAGCTGAGCGGAACCGCCTTTACCGCCGACCCGCCGGAGCGGACCTGGACCTACCGGATCCGCCCCTCGGTGAAGCATTCGCACCGCTATGAGAAAATCGACCTGCCGCATTGGAAGTCGGCGCCATGCGTCGATCCGGACGTGATCTCGCTGGGCCAGTACCGCTGGGACCCGGTGCCGCACTCAGATGAAGGGCTGACCTGGCTCACCGGCATGCGCACCATGACCACCGCGGGCGACGTGAACACCCAGATCGGCATGGCCAGCCATATCTACCTGGTCACCGAGTCGATGGTGGACAGCTACTTCTTCTCCGCCGACTCCGAACTGCTGGTGGTGCCGCAGGAAGGGCGCCTGCGCTTTGCAACCGAGCTGGGCATCATCGACCTGGCGCCGCAGGAGATCGCGATCATCCCGCGCGGGCTGGTGTACCGGGTGGAAGTGCTCGAAGGCCCCTGCCGCGGTTTCGTCTGCGAGAACTATGGCCAGAAATTCGAACTGCCGGGCCGCGGCCCGATTGGTGCCAACTGCATGGCCAACCCGCGCGACTTCAAGGCGCCGGTGGCGGCGTTCGAGGACCGCGAGACACCCTCGACCGTGACCATCAAATGGTGCGGCCAGTTCCACGAAACCAAGATCGGCCACTCGCCGCTGGATGTGGTCGCCTGGCACGGCAACTACGCGCCCTTCAAATACGACCTGCGGACCTATTGCCCGGTCGGCGCCATCCTGTTCGACCACCCGGATCCGTCGATCTTCACCGTGCTGACCGCGCCGTCGGGCGTGCCGGGCACCGCGAATATCGACTTCGTGCTGTTCCGCGAGCGCTGGATGGTGGCCGAGAACACCTTCCGCCCGCCATGGTACCACAAGAACATCATGTCGGAGCTGATGGGCAATATCTACGGTCAGTACGACGCCAAGCCGCAAGGGTTTGTGCCGGGCGGCATGTCCCTCCACAACATGATGCTGCCGCACGGGCCGGACAAAAACGCCTTTGAGGGCGCGTCGAACTCCAACCTCGGCCCCGAAAAGCTGGACAACACCATGTCCTTCATGTTCGAGACCCGTTTCCCGCAGCATCTGACGCCCTTTGCCGCCAAGGAGGCGCCGCTGCAGGATGACTACATCGACTGCTGGAGCGACATCGAGAAGAAGTTTGACGGCACGCCCGGGTTGAAGTGAAGGTGTAGGGGGCGCTGCCCCCTCTGGGCCTCAGGAGGCCCATTCACCCCCGGAGTATTTTTGGAAAGATGAAGCCGGCACCGGCTGATGACAGGAAGACGAAATGGCTTTGATGAGATCCTGGGTGGCCTCGGCCAATGATGCGGCCCACCCGTTCCCGCTGAACAACCTGCCTTATGGCGTGTTCTCCGTTGACGGTGATGACCCGCGGTGCGGCGTTGCCATCGGCGACATGATCCTGGACATGCAGGCCGCCGAGGAGGCCGGTCTGGTCCAGCTCGGCGATGCGCCGCTGTTCGACGTGCCCTATTGGAACGACCTGATGGAAGAAGGCCCGGCCGTCTGGGCGGCGCTGCGCGACCGCCTGACCGCGCTGCTGTCCGAAGGGGCAGCGGAGCAGGACAAGGTGGAGCCCCTGCTGGTCCCGGCCGCGGATGCAGAGCTGCACATGCCTTTTGCGGTCAGCGAATACACCGACTTCTATGCTGGCAAGAACCACGCCTTTAACGTCGGCACCATGTTCCGCGGCCCGGAAAACGCGCTGCCGCCGAACTGGCTGCACATCCCGATCGGCTATAACGGCCGCGCGTCTTCTGTAGTGGTCTCCGGCACCGACGTGCGCCGCCCCTGGGGCCAGCTGAAAGGCCCGAATGACGACAAGCCGCGGTGGGCGCCCTGCGCGCGCTTTGATATCGAGCTGGAGATGGGCGCCATCGTAGGCACCCCGTCTGATGGACCGATCACCGTACAGGAAGCCGATGACCACATCTTTGGCTACGTGCTGCTGAACGACTGGTCGGCGCGTGACATCCAGGCTTGGGAATACCAGCCGCTTGGTCCGTTCCAGGCCAAGGCCACTGCAAACACGATCTCCCCCTGGATCGTGACCAAGCCGGCGCTGGAGCCGTTCCGCTGCGACACGCCGGAGCGCGAAGTGGAACTGCTGGACCACCTGAAGGACTGCGGTCCGATGCTCTATGACATCGACCTCGAAGTGACCCTGGCTCCGGAAGGTAAAGAAGCCACAACCATCGCGCGGACCAACTACAAGGAGATGTACTACTCCGCCGCGCAGCAGCTGGCCCACCACACCACCTCGGGCTGCCCGATGAACGCAGGCGACCTCTTGGGGTCCGGCACCATCTCTGGCCCCACCAAGGAAAGCCGCGGCTCGCTGCTGGAACTCAGCTGGGGCGGCAAGGAGCCGCTGACGCTGGACACCGGCGAGGAACGCTCCTTCATCGCCGATGGCGACACGCTGACCCTGAAAGGCGCGGCCAGGGGCGATGGCTACACCATCGGCTTCGGCGATTGCACCGGCACCGTGCTGCCTGCGCTTGACGACCCGTTCAAGAGGTAAGCACCGCTTTTCCTCTTGCCCCAAATACCCCCGCCGGAGGCTCCCGAAGCTGCCTCTGGCGCACCGTTGAAAGGACAGACACATGGCCAAGGCATTCGCGTCCCAAGGGGACATGAGCGAAAAGAAAATCTCCTTCACCGAAGTGGGCGAAGGCCTATACGCCTTCACCGCCGAGGGCGATCCGAACTCCGGCGTGATCATCGGCGACGACAGCGTGATGATCGTCGAGGCGCAGGCGACGCCGCGGCTGGCGAACAAAGTGATCGAATGCGTCCGCTCGGTGACCGACAAGCCGATCACCCATGTGGTGCTGACCCACTACCACGCCGTCCGCGTTCTGGGCGCCTCTGCCTTTGGCGCGCAGCAGATCATCATGGGCGACACCGCCCGCGCCATGGTGGTGGAACGCGGCCAGGAGGACTGGGACAGCGAATTCCAGCGCTTCCCGCGGCTGTTCGAAGGCCATGAAAGCATTCCCGGCCTGACCTACCCGACCACCACCTTCTCCGACGACATGACCGTTTACCTCGGCAACCGCCGGGTCGACCTGATGCACCTGGGCCGCGCCCACACCGCGGGCGACATCGTGATCCATGTGCCGGACCAGAACGTGATGTTCACCGGCGACATCGTCGAATACCACTCCGCCTGCTATTGCGGCGATGGCCATTTCGGCGACTGGGGCAGCACCCTCGACAACATCAAGGCGTTCGACGTCGACGCCATTGCCCCGGGCCGCGGCGATGCGCTGGTCGGCAAGGAAATGGTCAACGCCGCCATCGAAAACACCCGCGATTTCGTCGAAAGCACCTACCGCCCGGCGGCCAAGGTGGCTGCCCGCAACGGCACCCTGAAGGAAGCCTGGGACGCGGTGCGCGCCGAATGCGATCCGAAGTTTGCAGACTACGCGATCTATGAGCATTGCCTGCCCTTCAACGTCGCCCGCGCCTATGACGAGGCCCGCGGCATCGACACCCCGCGTATCTGGACCGCGCAGCGCGATCTGGAAATGTGGGAGGCCCTGCAGGGCTGAGCCCCGGGCGAAATTTGCAACCGGGGCGGTTTGATCCAGATCGTGTCGCCCCGTCAGAACCTGTGAGACGCTAGACCATGCTCCCGGCGGCCCTCTGCCGGGAAAGGGTTGAGCTGTGCCTGACGGCACCCGGAAATTTGGGAGGAGACCTGATGAACAAGATCTTTGAAGTCCCTTTGTACCCCTATGCGCGCCATGCGGATCAAGACGCCTCTTCGCCCGTGCGCCGCAAGGTGGTGGTGATCGGGGCGGGGCCCGTCGGCCTGGCTGCCGCTATCGACCTGGCGCAGCAAGGGACCGAAGTGGTGGTGCTGGACGACAACGACAAGGTGAGCTTCGGTTCCCGTGCGATCTGCTTTGCCAAGCGGCCGCTGGAAATCCTCGACCGGCTGGGCTGCGGCCAGCCGATGGTGGACAAGGGCGTGCAGTGGAACACCGGCAAGGTATTCTTTGACGACCGCCAGGTCTATGAGTTCAACCTGCTGCCGGAAGAGGGCCACAAACGCCCTGCCTTTATCAATCTGCAGCAGTATTATTTCGAGGAATACCTGGTGAACCGGGTCCGCGAGCTGCAGGAGCAGGGCGCATCGATCGAAATCCGCGGCCGCAACAAGGTTTCCGCCATCGGCACCCATCCCAGCCATGTGGTGCTGGAGATCGACACCCCCGAAGGCGCCTACAACCTGGAAGCCGACTGGCTGATCGCGTGCGACGGCGCGGGCTCTCCCACCCGGCAGATGCTGGGCCTGGATTTCGTCGGCCGGGTGTTCGAGGACAACTTCCTGATTGCCGATGTGATCATGGAGGCGGACTTCCCGACCGAGCGCTGGTTCTGGTTCGACCCGCCCTTCAACAAGGGTCAGTCGGCGCTCTTGCACAAACAGCCCGATGGCGTTTGGCGCATCGACCTGCAGCTGGGCTGGGATATCGACAAGGAGCGAGAGAAACGCCCCGAGAACGTGATCCCGCGGCTTCAGGCTATGCTGGGCGAAGATGTGAAATTCGAGCTGGAGTGGGTGTCGATCTACACCTTCCAATGCCGCCGGATGGAACAATTCCGCCACGGCCGGGTGATCTTTGCCGGCGACGCCGCGCACCAGGTCTCCCCCTTCGGCGCCCGCGGTGCCAACTCCGGCCTGCAGGACACCGATAACCTGTGCTGGAAGCTGAAGCTGGTGATGGACGGCAAGGCGCCGGAAAGCCTGCTCGACAGCTATGACGTGGAACGCATCCACGGCGCCGATGAAAACATCCTGAACTCGTCCCGCTCCACCGATTTCATAACCCCGAAATCGGAGATCAGCCGGGTGCTGCGCGACGCGGTTCTGGACCTGTCGGAACAGTATGAATTCGCACGTCCCCTGGTGAACTCCGGCCGCCTGTCGGTGCCCTGCACCTATGACGGCTCGCCGCTGAACTCGGCGGATGCCTTGGACGGGCCGGAGCGCGCCCGCCCCGGCTCCTCCTGCCCCGACGCCCCGCTGGGCGACGGCTTCCTGCTGGACAAGCTGGGCGGCAAGTTCGTGCTGCTGACCATCGACGCCGACGCCCCCGATGTGATCGAGGAGGAAGGCATCGAGGTCACCCGGCTGGCGCTGTCGATCAAGGATGACAAGACGCTGGCGCTGCAGGAGCGCTACCTGGGCAAGCTTGAAAGCGGTGTCTACCTGATCCGCCCGGACCAGCATGTGGCCGCCCGCCGCCCCAGCTTTGACGAAACCCAGTTCCGGCACGCGATCCGCCGGGCCATCGGCAAGGAGTGATCATCATGACAGAGACCGATCAACTGATCCTGACCGCCAACACCGAGCGCGCTGACGATTTCTATGCCGACCTCCTGGCCGCGCATGAAGGTCTCAGCAAGGACGAAAGCGATGCGCTGAATGCCCGCCTGGTGCTGGTGCTCGCCAACCACATTGGAAAACGCGCGATCCTGAAACAGGCGCTGGCCGCGGCCGCGCTGAAAACCGGGGAGGACTCCGCTTGAAAATCGAACAGATCCACCACGTCGCCTACCGCTGCAAGGACGCCAAGGAAACGGTGGAGTGGTACAACAAGATGCTGAAGATGGACTTTGTCCTGGCGATTGCCGAGGACCACGTGCCGTCGACGCATGAGCCGGACCCCTACATGCATATCTTCATGGACGCGGGTAACGGCAACGTTCTGGCCTTCTTCGAGCTGCCGACCAAGCCGAAGATGGACCGCGACCGCAACACGCCTGTCTGGGTGCAGCACATCGCCTTCAAGGTAAAGGACCGCGACACCCTGATCCAGTTCAAGGAGCATCTGGAGGCCAATGGCGTCGAGGTGCTGGGTGTCACCGACCACTCGATCTTCCATTCGATCTACTTCTTCGACCCCAACGGCCACCGGGTGGAGCTCGCCTGCCCCGATCCGGAGGAAGAGGCGCTGCTGCAAAAGCTGGACGCGGTGAAATGGGAGATGCTGGAAGAATGGTCAAAGACCAAGAAGGCTCCCAAACACGCGGAGTGGCTGCACGCCAAGGAACTGAACAAGGGCTGAGCCCGCTGGAACAGCCAAAGGCAGCCCCGCGGGCTGCCTTCTCATTACGGGGAGGACGCCGATGGGCGGCACGGTTCTTTATGATTATTGGCGCTCTTCGGCCAGCTACCGGCTGCGCATTGCGCTGAATCTCGCGGGTATCAGCTACACCGCTGTCCGGGTCGATCTGGTCAAGGGCGAACACAAGAGCCCGGAACATCTGGCCCGCAACCCGCAGGGATTCGTGCCAGTGCTGGAAATCGACGGGCTGCGCCTGACCCAGTCGCTGGCGATCCTCGATTACCTGGACGAAACCCGGGCGCTCGGCCTGCTGCCCCAGGACCCCGGGCAGCGCGCCCTGGCGCGGGCGCTTGCGCATTCCGTGGCGGTCGACGTGCATCCGGTCTGCAACCTGCAAGTGGCCAAACATGCCACCGCCCTCAGCGGCGGCGCGCCGGACATGCCCAAGGCCTGGATGCAGCATTTCATCCGCCCCGGCCTGCAAGCGTTCGAGGCCCTGCTCGCCGGTTTCGATCAGGCCCCGTTTTGCACCGGCGGCGTACCGGGGCTGGCGGACATCTGCCTGATGCCGCAGCTCTACAATGCCCGCCGCTGGGAGGCGGATTTCTCGGACCTGCCGCGGATCTGCGCGGTGGAGACGGCCTGCGCCGCACATCCTGCCTTTGCCGCTGCTCACCCGGATCAAGCGGCCTGACCGGTTGCCGCTTGCGCCGCCACAGCATGGCCAGAAATGGCGACGGCCTCTCTTAAAGTTGCAGACTTCTGCAGGCAGCTAGGCCGTTAGGTATTTTGGCTGCCTTGCGGCGCGGATTATCCGGCTTGCGGTGACGTGCTCCCCTGAAAAGTCCGCGATTTGAAGTTAGCCTGTTCTCCACACGAGGAGACAGACAATGCGGAAAA
>NZ_JBHUPT010000064.1:0-1245 GCF_049056525.1 Leisingera coralii
GCCAGGATCGCGTTTGCCTTGTCGCGCTCTTCGGTTGCGCTGGCAAACAGCCCCAGGAAGTTCGCGGGCTGGCCGCGAGGGGTAAGGTTTTGGGCTGCGGCCACTTGTTCATACAACTGTTCGGACTTGGCGAGCTGCATCATTTCTGCGGGCGGCCGCCCGTGCAGGTAGACGTGAACGATGCTGAGGCCGCGCCCGAGCTTGTTCGACAGTTCCGCCGCGCAGTCGAGCGCGCGGTTCCCTGCTGCCGATCCATCTGTGGCAACGAGAATTCTTTCAGTCATGACCAGCTTCCTGTCATCTTGGAGAGTCCCGGAAAGTTTAGTCAGCCACGGGGCCGCCCGCATTGCCTGGCGTTAACACAAGGAGGAGATCTCAAAGCCGGTAGAACCTGTAGCCGGGGAGGACAAGACAGCGCAGCCTTCCGAAGCCCGTTGCCTTCCATGCCCTGTTCCATACAGTGCCACGCTCCATGACAGCGCGCCGGGTATCCGGTTCCGCCCGGCTTTTTGCGAGGAGAGCACAGTGATGACCCGGCTGGCGCGATATCTGCCTGTTCTGGATTGGGGCCGCTCCTATACCGGCGCCCAACTGTCCAGTGATCTGATAGCTGCATTTATCGTCACGATCATGCTGATACCGCAATCTCTGGCCTATGCCCTGCTGGCCGGGCTGCCGCCTGAAGCGGGGATCTATGCCTCTATCGTTCCAATCCTGCTGTATGCCGCATTCGGGACATCGCGCGTTCTGGCAGTGGGGCCGGTGGCGGTGGTGTCGCTGATGACCGCGGTGGCAGTCGGGCAGGTGGCGGAGCAGGGCACCATGGGATATGCGCTGGCGGCCTTGTCGCTTGCCATGCTGTCGGGGGTGATGCTGGTTGCGATGGGCCTGCTGCGGCTGGGGTTTCTGGCAAATTTCCTCAGCCATCCGGTGATTGCCGGGTTCATCACCGCCTCGGGCGTTCTGATTGCGGCCAGCCAGCTCAAGCACATTCTGGGGTTCCCGCGCAGGGCCACACCTTGCTGGAAATGGCAGCCTCGCTTGCCGCCTATGCCGGTGAAGTCAGCCTGCTGACCCTGGCGATCGGCGCCGGGGCTGCCGCCTTTCTGGTCTGGGTGCGCAGGGGGCTGAAACCGCTGCTGCTGCGGCTTGGCCTGCCGCCAGTGCTGGCAGACATCGCCGTCAAGGCGGGGCCGGTTGCCGCCGTGGTTGCAACCACGGTGGTGGTCCAGGCCTACGGGCTGC
>NZ_JBHUPT010000065.1:0-6570 GCF_049056525.1 Leisingera coralii
CGGCCGTGGCGGTCGGGCAGGTGCCCGCGCAGGGCCACACCTTGCTGGAAATGGCAGCCTCGCTTGCCGCCCATGCCGGTGAGGTCAGCCTGCTGACCCTGGCGATCGGCGCCGGGGCTGCCGCCTTTCTGGTCTGGGTGCGCAAGGGGCTGAAGCCGCTACTGCTGCGGCTGCGCGTGCCGGCAGTGCTGACAGACATCGCCGTCAAGGCGGGGCCGGTTGCCGCCGTGGTTGCAACCACGGTGGTGGTCCAGGCCTACGGGCTGCATACCCAAGGCGTCGCCATTGTCGGTGAGGTTCCGCAGAGCCTGCCGCCGCTGACAGTGCCCTCGTTCTCGCCGGATTTGCTGAACACGCTGCTGGTGCCGGCCCTGCTGATTTCAGTTATCGGATTTGTTGAATCCGTCTCGGTGGCGCAGACGCTGGCCGCCCGCAAGCGGCAGCGCATCGACCCCGATCAGGAGCTGATCGGCCTGGGGGCTGCGAACCTTGGCGCTGCGTTCACCGGAGGTTTTCCGGTGACCGGCGGATTTGCCCGCTCGGTGGTGAATTACGACGCCGGTGCCGGGACACCGGCCGCGGGCGCCTTCACCGCCATCGGTCTGGGCATCGCCGCCCTGTTCCTGACCCCGCTTGTGTATTTCCTGCCCAAGGCGACGCTGGCCGCCACGATCATCGTCGCGGTGCTGAGCCTGGCCGATTTCCCGATCCTGAAGCGGACATGGGTGTATTCCAAGGCGGACTTTTTGGCGGTGGCGGCGACGCTGCTGATGACCCTGGGCCTGGGGGTCGAGGCCGGGGTGTCCGCCGGGGTGATCACGTCCCTGCTGCTGCATCTCTACAAGACCTCGCGCCCGCATGTGGCTGAGGTCGGCCGGGTTCCCGGCACTGAGCATTTCCGCAATATCCACCGGCACAAGGTGGAGACCAGCCCCGGGCTTCTGAGCCTTCGGATCGACGAGAGCCTGTATTTCGTGAATGCGCGGTTTCTCGAGAACCTGGTTCTGGACCGGCTTGCCCGCGACAAGGATCTGCGGAACGTGGTGCTGATGTGCTCGGCGGTAAACGAAATCGACTATTCCGCGCTGGAAAACCTCGAGGCAATCAATCAGCGGCTGAAGGAGCAAGGCATCGGCTTGCACCTGTCCGAGGTCAAGGGGCCGGTGATGGACCGGCTGCAAAAGACGCATTTCCTGGACGAACTTAATGGCCGGGTGTACCTGTCGCAATTCCATGCCTGGCAGGAGCTTTCGACAGCTGCGTGAAGGCGCAAGGCCGCCCGGGGAACGGCGGCCGCCAATCTGCCGGTTCCGCCAAGCAAGCCGCTCAGCAGTTTGCACGCCAGGGTCACGACGGGTTATCGATGCGGATCGATTCCAGAAACTCGGGTACCCGGGACGGGCGGTCCAATTCGTGGGAAAGGCGCCGCCGGAGCGTTTCGGCGGCTTCCGGTTCGCCGTGCGTCAGATAGGTCATGGCAGGCGCCGGGCCGGCCGCCATCCAGCGGAGCAGCTCATCGGCGTCCGCATGGCCGGAGAAGGTTTCAAGCTGGGCAACCCTTGCCCGGATGGTGTGGTCCTGCCCGAAGATGCGCAGGCGCCGCTCGCCCGCAGCCAGGGACGCGCCGCGGGTGCCGCCCGCCTGATAGCCCGACAGCACGATCATCGTGCGCAGGCTGCGGCCGAAGTTCACCACGTGGTGCAGGATGCGCCCGCCGGTGATCATGCCGCTGGCCGACAGGATGACCATCGGTCCCTCCAGCGTGTTCAGCTCTCTGGACTGGGCCACCGAATTGGTCCGGGCCGGAAGCTGGAAGACGGCGGCGCAGTCCTGCCGGGGGATGCGGTGCTCGGCGCAGTGGCGGATATAGATATCCGTCGCATCCGACGCCATCGGGCTGTCGAGGAACACCGGAACCCGCGGGATGCGGCCAGACGCCATCAGGCGTGACAGGTGGTAGGTGATGCCCTGTGCGCGGCCAACGGCGAAGGCGGGGATCAGCACGACGCCCTTTTGCTTGAGGAACGGGGCCAGGATACCGGCCAGCTCGTCTTCGGGAGACGCGGCAGGGTGCAGGCGGTCGCCGTAGGTGGACTCGCAGACCAGCACATCGGCGCCGGGAAAGGGTTCCGGCGGCGGCATCAGCGGGTCGCGGTCCTGGCCAAGGTCGCCGCTGAAATGCACCGTTTTGCCGCCGATGGTGATCCGGATCTGCGCGGCCCCCAGCAGATGGCCAGCGCGGATGAATTCGGCGCTCAACCCGCCGCCGAGGTCCAGCGGCACTCCGAAGGGATGCGTCTTGAAACGGCGCAGGGCAGCGCGGGCATCCTGTTCGGTGTAAAGCGGGCGGGGCCGTTTGTGCCGGGAATAGCCCTTGCGCCGGGCATGCTGGGCCTCCTCCTCCTGCAGGCGGCCGCTGTCGGGCAGCAGCAGCCCGCACAGATCGCGGGTCGGCGGGGTGCAATAGACCGGTGCCCGGCAGCCCGACCGGATCAGCGCCGGAAGGTAGCCGGAATGGTCCAGATGGGCGTGGGTCAGCAGAATGGCGGTGATGGAGCCGGGGCGGACCGGGAACGGCTTGCGGTTGCGCCGCCTGAGCTGCTTGTAGCCCTGGTAGAGCCCGCAATCGACCAGCACCCGGTGCTGCCCTGTTTCGATCAGGTAGCGGGAGCCGGTGACTGTTCCGGTGGCCCCAAGGAAACGCAGCCTGGGCTTGCTCTGCGGCGGCATGGCACCCTCCCGTCTTGCAGTCAGGGCGGGCCGGCCTCAGCTGCCCGCCCGGCCCGCGGCCTATCTGGAAAACAGAACCGGCAGCTTGGCGTGCGCCAGCAGTTCGCGCGTGGCGGCGCCGATCACGAAATCATAGGCCCAGGAATGCCCGAAGGCGCCGGCGGCCAGCATGTCGGCGCCGCATTCCATCGCCACCTTGAGCAGCATGGACCCGGTGTCCGGAGTGGTTTTTTCCCGGTCAATCAGCGTCACAGAATGCCCGTGCCGGTCAAACGCCGCCGCCATGTCCTCCCGGCAGGCAAGCCCATCGCCGCCGTCGCCGATGTGGAGGATCGATATGCTGGCGCCGGGCTGCGCCAGGGCGCGGGCATCATGGGCGGCGCGGACGGCTTCGCGGGTGTTGCTCCAGCCGATCAGGATGCTGGCGCCAATGGGCGCCGGGGCCCAGCCTTGGGGAATGATCAGCACGGGGCGGCCCGAGCGGCGGATCAGCTGCTCCTGCAGCTGGCGCTGGCTGTACCTGGCGCCCTGCGGCGGGCACTGCCCCGCCATCACGAGATCCGCGGCGGCCACATTGTCGAGCAGGAAATCTTCGGCACTCTGGCTGCCCAGCGGCTGCTGCCGCAGATCAGAAAGGAAATCCCGCCCCGCCACGGCCGCCTGAAAGGCTTCGGCGATGGCCTGAGCTTCCTGCTGCTGCCAATCGGGGATGTACGCCGCGCCATAGCTCACAAGACCGCCTTCGGTGCCGGCAAAGGGCACCTGGGCTTCCAGGGGCAGCACGCCGGTCAGATGGGCACCGGTGCGGCTGGCCATGTCTGCGGCCGCGGGGATGAGCCGCTGCGCTTCCTCCGCCGAAAAGAGCGCAACCGCCAAGGACTTGATCGTCATCGGAAAACTCCTTGCTGTAGGTTCGGTCTCATCGCTGCGGGAAGTTCGGCCGGCCGGTGTTGTAGTGGGCGGAGAGGTAGTCGAGGATGATCCCGCGCTCGGCAGGGTCCAGTTCAGGCATGCCCTGCTCTTCGGTCATCCAGTCCAGCAGGTCCGCCCAGCCCTCGCGGGTCTTGCCCTGCTGGGCGACGATCATCTCGGAATGGCAGGCGGTGCAGGCATAGTAGGTCTCCTCTGCGCCCTCTGCCACGACCAGCTGGCCGAATTCACTGTCCTCAGGCGCTTGGGCCTGTGCCTGCGCAAGCGTGCCGCACAGGGCGGCACAGGCAGCTGCAAGCCTGAGCCGCGCCGGGCGGGCGCCGGTCCCTGATGCCAGCCGCCCAGGCATCAGCTGACGCGCAGGCCGACGCGGTGCATCCGGTTGTTCAGATACCCCTTGGGATTCCAGTCGATGGCGAACCGCTGCATTTCACCTTCGCTGTCGGCGGCGCGGGCCCAGATCTCGTAATAGCCGGCAACCGGGAAGCGCACCGTGGCCCGCCAGTTCTGCCAGGCGCCATCGTTGACCGGCGGGTCGAGCTCCGCCGCCTGCCAGCTGGCCCCGAAGTCATAGGAGATATCGAGCCGGTCCACCGTGCGGTCGCCGGACCAGGCGTGGCCGCGCACCTCCGTTTCCATCCCGGACGCTGCCCCGTTGGCGGGGAAGGTGATCAATGATTTGACCGGCATCCGCTCGATGATCCGGAAATCCTCCTTGGGCACGTCGTCGCCCGGGGCCACCGGATAGGCGGGCACGCGGTAAGAGGTGCCGGTCATCTTCGGCCCATCGTGCACCTGGTCGCGCAGCTCGATCCGGGTCAGCCATTTCTGCGAGCAGGAGCCGGGCCAGCCCGGCACCACCAGCCGCAGCGGCGCGCCGTTCATCGGGTGCAGGTCCGCTCCGTTCATCGCAAAGGCGATCAGCACGGTGTCCGTCAGCGCCTTGGCAATCGGCAGGCCGCGCGAGATCGGCAGCTTGTCCGGATCCCCCGACAAATGCCCGTCCGCCCCGTAGTGCGCCGTATAGACCACGTTGTCCTGGACGCCCGCCGCCTGCAGCACATCGCGCAGCCGCACCCCGGTCCATTCCGAGCAGGCCACAGCGCCATAGGTCCACTGGTTGCCGCTGGCCGGCGGGTCGAAAAAGGCCCGCCCGTTGCCGCCGCATTCCAGCGTCAGCGCCAGTGAGACCACCTCGAACCGGTCCCTGAGATCGGCAATCGGCAGCTCCAGCGGGCTGTCCGCGAAGCCGTCGACCGTCAGTGTCCAGCCTTCTGCGCTGGTGTCGTCGGGGGCCAGCCCGTTGTTGCGGATGAAGTGGCGGGCCGTCGGCGTCACCGGGTCATCCAGCAGTTCCGGCGGCGTCTCGGCATTCAGCGGCCGGTCGTTCAGAAGGGTCAGCCCGTCCTTGCCCGCCAGACCGTTTTCGCTGGCCATTGCGGCAGGGAAGAATCCATGCGGCAGGTTCCGGTGAAACGGAACCGCCATGCCTGCGGCAGCGCCCAGGCTGGCCAGGCCTGCGGTTTTCAGGAACCGGCGGCGGCCGGATTCAATGGCAGCCTCCGGTTCCGCGGCTGCGGGTTTCAGCTTGTCGTTCGAAGCCATGGTTGCATTCCCTTTGCTCGCGTTGCTGCCGGCCGGACCGCCAAACGCCGGTTGCATGCGGTGCGGTTTGCGGGACAGCACCGGCCGGTCCTTGAGGCATTTTCCGGAAAGCGGAGCCCCGCGTTTGCGTGTTGCCGCCGCCGGAGGCGCATGCAGCCATTTGACCACGCGCCTGCGGCAGGCGCATTGACGGCGGTTAATGAGCGGCGCGTGCTGCAGCCGGTCAGGAACCCGCCGGCTGGCAGGCCCAGTAACGGGCGCATTCGCTTTCCCGGCCTCTCACCACGCGGCGGCCTTCCAATGACCCCTGCCGCTGTGTCACCACGGTGAATTGCATTTCGGGCTCATCTTCATAGTGGCAAAAGAGAAGAACCCAGTCTGCCGTCCGGCCGAGCGCATGCGCGCGTGCGGAGTTGGAAAACAGCAAGGTCAAATGCCAGCCGCCGCGCGTCAGGTGGAGAACCGGCAGCCAAGCCTCGCCTTCAGGGTTTAAACGGCGCGGTGCAATTTTGCGCAGCTTGCCGGCCGCGGCCCTTTTCCGGTAGATGGCGTCTGCCACAAGCAGCAACTGCACAGGAGGTATGTGCCCATTGCGGCGCGGCGTCCTGATCCGGCGGATTGCTTCGAGCCTGCCGGACAATGCGGCAAGAATGGCGCTGCGGCGGCGCGGGCCAAGTCCGGAGACCTTCATCCTGGGATCGCGCAAAGCGATTTCAAGGTCCTCCAAAGTCTGGGCATCAAACTGCTCTGTGAATCTGCCAGCCAGAGCTGGCCCTATGCCCGGCACTGTCTGGAACAGTTTTTCCGGTCCGGTCTCCCCTTGGAGGCGGTCGAGCTGCTGCCATTGTCCCGTGGTCAGGATTTCCGCAATAGCCGCTGCAATGCCCCGTCCGATTGCGGGCAGTCCCGTCAGCGCGGCGGTACCGCCCTCCAGATAGAGTGTGCGCAAGGGCTGGCGGAGTTCGCCTATGGCGGCGGCTGCATTCCGGTAGGCCCGGACCCGGAACCCATCGCCGCCTTGTGATTCAAGGAGGCCGGAGTAAAGGCGCAACTGATCCGCGATCCGGCGGTTCTCTTGCAGGTCCGGACCGTCCCCGGGGTTTCTGGTGCGCTCGGTTTCCATGCGGCTGCCTGGCTGTGGAAAGATTTTGCCGGGATTTTCCTTCATTTCCGGAGGGCTGCATTGCGCGCCATCAATGCGGAAGAGCCTTTTCTGCCGCCTGCAGGGTGGTGAGCCTCCCCCAAAGAAGTGGTCCGCCCCTATGATTAGGAAACGGAGGACCATAGATGGCGAGCAAAAGGCCC
>NZ_JBHUPT010000066.1:0-27925 GCF_049056525.1 Leisingera coralii
CTGTCCGCTTGAAAGCCGTATGTATTCACCCCGGCTGGCGTCATCTCACCCGCGGCTCATTTCCGCATTCGTCACACTCTCCCGCTGTGCAAAACCATCCCGCGGCAGGCTGTCAAACGCGGATCCGGGATCTCCCCTCCCTTGCGCCGCGGGCAGTGTCCGGCATCTTCACGATGCCGTATTGCGCATAGCCCCGGTACAGCTGGCTGCAGCGCGCCTGCCCGCCGGTTTCTACGGCAACCGTTTGCAGGCGCTGCTGAGGTCCCACCCGAACCAGCTCGGCCAGCCCGTCTGATCCGAGAAATCCAGAACATGCAATTGACCGCCGGGGGCCAGATGCGCGCAGGACACGCGCAGGGCGGCCTGCCAGTCCGGGATCTTCGAGATCCCGTAGGAGACGAAGATCCGGTCGAACTTGCTGCGCCGGAAGAGCTGGGTGCCGTCAAAGCTGCAGGCGTCGGCCTGGGCAAGCTGCACATAGTCCCCGAGCTTGCCTCGGGCGGATGTCAGCATTTCGGTGGAAATATCCAGGCCGTAGAAGGCGCAATGCGGGTACTTTCGTGCCGCCAGCCTGAGGTTGCGGCCGGTGCCGCAGAAAACTTCCAGCACGTGCGACCCTTCCTGCGGGTTCAGCCCCGCAATCAGCCGGTCGCGCCCGAAGAGATAGTACTTGCGGGTCAGGTCATAAACCAGGCGCTGGTGCCGGTAGGCTTGGTCCATCAGTGCCGCGCGGGTGGTGGAGGCGTTGTCAAGCATCGGTCTCAGCCCTGAAACCGGTAGAGGTGGAAGGCGCCATAAATGGCGGAGCGGTCCTGCGCAGTGCCGCGGGCAGAGGCTTCGCTGTCATAAGCCCAGCGGTTCAGGACCTCCGGCTTCACCCGGCCGGGCAGGATGTCGTTGGTGCCGCCGGTGCGGAAGATCACCCGGGCGCCGGGGGCTGCGGTGCGGGTGATTTCCTGCCACAGCGCATTCAGCTGGCCGTCGTTCATCCAGTCCTGCGCATCCAGCAGCACATAGCCGTGTTTTGATCCAGGTAGCCACGGATATAGCGATCGTGCAGCGCCGTGTTGCTGGCTATGTCCGCACAGCCGAAGAATTGGTAGAAGGCCGCATAGTCCGGCAGGCTATGCGCGGCGGCAAGTTTCAGCCGGCCCAGTGCCACATACGCAGGCGACAAGTCGGCAGCGGTCACCGAAGCCGGTCCGGCCGTCAGATAGGCCAGCAGGTTGCAGCTGCCCGATGCGATGCTAACCAGATTGTCGTCCGGTTTGATCTCCAGCGCTTCCATGTCGACCACCAGGTCTTCCCAGATCTGCGGATGGACCAGCCCCAGGAACAGGCGGGAGAACAGGCGTTCCAGCCGGCCGGTTGCCGCACCGCTTTCCTGCAGGACGGCGGCGTCCAGTTGCGCCTGGGCGGTACTATTCATCAGCTGTTGCCTTCATCATACGTTTTCGAGTTGCTTGTGCCAGCCGCGGGCACGGTGTGTGCGCACGCGGTGGCGGGCCTGGCGGGCCGAACGCTCCCAGTCGATCAGCGCCAGCCGGCCGGTTTCCAGTTCCACAACCGCGGTGCAGCTTTCGACCCAGTCGCCGGCGTTTACATAGGTGATGCCGTTCATGTCGCGGACCGCGGCGCTGTGGATGTGGCCGCAGATGACACCGTCATAGCCGCCGCGGCGTGCCTCTGCCGTCAGCGCGTTTTCGTATTCGCTGATGAAATTGACCGCTTGCTTGACCTGCTGCTAGGCCCATTTTGACAGCGACCAGTACTGGCCGCCCCACAGGCGGCGCGCGCGATTCAGGCGGGTGTTGAGCCACAGCATGAAGTCATTGGCCCGGTCCCCCAGATGGGCGAGCCATTTGGCGTGCATCACGACCGAGTCGAACCGGTGGCCATGGGTCACCAGGTAGCGTTTGCCGTCGCTGGCGTGAAGTCGGCCGGGCGCGGCACCTCGATGCCGCCGAAATGGGTGCCCAGATAGGAGCGCAGGAACTCGTCGTGGTTGCCTGGGATCAGGTAGATGCGGCCGCCATCATGCGCCTTGCCCAGGAGCGCCTGGACCACGCTGTTATGAGCCTGCGGCCAAAGACAGCCTTTGCGCTTGATCCGCCAGGCATCGATGATGTCGCCGACGAGGTAGTAGCTCTCGGCGTCATAGGTGTTCAGGAAATCCAGAAGCAGCTCTGCCTGGCAGCCGGGCGTGCCAAGATGAATATCCGACAGACAGATTGTGCGGTCTTTCATTTGGCACACACCATCTGACTTGCTTGCTGGACTGCTTAGCCGGTCAAGTTATCAGAACCATGACGCTGCTGAGACGGGCCTTTGAAAGCTCCACTTAGGCAAACTCGGCCTTCTGCAGGCTGGCGGCCGGTATGTGGCAGTGGATCACGTGGCCTGCGTCAAGCACCTGCGCGGGCGGCGTTTGGGTGCCGCAGACCGGGCCAACCCGTTTCGTGCAGCGGCGCTGGAACGGGCAGCCGGTTGCGGGCGGGGCTTACTCGCTCATGTCTTTGGCCAGCAGGGCGGGGGCGGTATCGGGATCCGGCTCCAACACTTTGACACTGCGCTCCCCGGCGCTGAGCGCGGTGTGCAGCCGCAACGCCTCTTCGATCTGCTGGCTGATCTTCAGCATCGGCGTCAGCGTCTGGCCCGCGTTCTGCGGGATCAGCGCGATGGTGGAGCCGCGCAAGCGCGCCAGCTGCTGCTCCGGGAAGGCAAACATGTCGTTGCCGTCAAACACCGCGCGGCCGCTGAACACCGGCAGGCCGGGTTTCAGGTAGCCAATCATCGCCAGCGCTACGGTGGACTTGCCGGAGCCGCTCTCGCCGACAATGCCGAGCGTCTCGCCCGGTGCCAGCTCCAGCGCATCGCGCCTTCGACCAGCAGGATATCGGAGAGCTTGGGGAAGACTTCCCGGGGCAGGATCGGCCACAGCGCCTCGCCCCGGGCCTTGGCGGCGGTGACGAAATCGCGGGCGGCCACCTGCATCACCGCCACGCCATAGAAGAATCCCTGCGTCGGGATGATGGTCAGCGGCCCGGCGCCGCCGATCGAGATGATCAGCAGCAGGAACAAGAGCCACGGCATCAACAGGAAGGCGCCGACGATGCGCATGGAGTATTCATCGACCCGGCCGCCGGCGGTGCCGAAGAAGATGCCGGCAAAGCCACCCCAGGGTGGCAATCACGGCAGCGGCGAACGTGACCGTGATTGCCAGACGACCGCCATGGACCACGCGCGAAAACACATCGCGGCCCAGCGTGTCGGTGTCAGGATAGTTGAAGACTTTCTCGACCACCACAACACCGGTCAGCAGCCAGGCGATGGTCAGTGCGATCACGTTGGGCGCCGGGATCATCGCGTTCGGCACCACGTGCTTCCAGATGATCCGGCGTTCCGGCACGCCCTTGAGCCGCGCCATCTGCACGTAGTCGGAGGCCATCACGTCGATCACCGAGGCGCGCATCATCCGCATGATATGACCGGCAGCACGATATTGGGCAGCATCTGCAGGAAACCGGCGCCCGGGGGAGACGATTGTCACCACCGGGAACCACTGCAGGGACAGCCTCCCAATCTGACACGGTCGTTTTCGGTTATTGACGGACATTGCCGGTACACCGGCGCGCAATTTGGCGCCGCGCGGCAGGAAAAGGGGGTTTCAGCTGATGCCCCACCAGCGAAGAGTCTGCTCGTAGTGATACCGGATTGTGTCGGTCACCGCGCCAGAGTCATGGCGTTCCAGAGCGTCGATGATAGCGAGGTGCTCTTCCATTGCCGAGACGATCCGGATCTGGAGGAACGGGCGTGCATTCTGGATAATGGCGATACGCATCCGGTTGGCGCTGTAAGCGCTTGCCAGCTGCGAATTGCCGAGCCCCTCAGCCAAGTAGTCGTGCAGTGACAGGTCGATAGCGATGGCCTTTGGCGGCAGTTCCATTGCTGCGTTGACTTCAGCGGCATCCCGCATTGCCTCGTGCTGCTTTCGCAGGACATCCAGCCCGGACAGCGCGCTGCCGGAGATCCGCCGCCGCGCGCCCTCCTGATCCAAGGCCATCCGGAAATCAAGGCATTCCCGGATGGTTTCGGGGCGCGCTTCCATTACCCGCACGCCGCGCTTGGGCAATGTGGCAAGCAGACCCTGTGAACTGGCCTGCTTCACGGCCTCCCGGACGGCGGAAAGTGGAAATTCAAGAATTTCAACAAGTTGAGACATTGACAAAAACTGCCCGTCCCGCAATTCCCCGCTCCGCAATGCAGACCACAAGGCCTCCTGCGCCCTGTCTGCCTGAAGCTGACCATCCTGCGTCTGGTTCATTGCCGCTTCTCCCCGCCCGGTATTACCCGCAGTTTCCATAAGGTGCTATTTGATATTTCTTATAGCCGGTTTCCTAGAATACCTTCTAACATGTTAGTTGCAAGCTCAATTTATCACGCTGATTGGCGGCAGGGTCAACTGCCGCCCGCACAACGGGCTTCAGGGAGGAAAACATGACTGCAACAGATGAAATGCATGTCGCGCACGGGGGCACGCTGGACCCCAAGGGCAATGCACTTAACCCGGTCGGGGACGACGAAAAGACATGGGGATGGTTCGCCATCTTCAACATTTGGGCAAATGACGTTCAGTCGCTTTTCGGCTATTCGCTTGTGGCGTCGCTGTTCATTTCATTCGGCGTGGGCGGCTGGACAGCCTTTGCGGCACTGATTACGGCCGGGCTCTTCGTCATGTGGATGGTGAATCTCTCGGGCGCGGCCGGCGAAAAGTACGGCATTCCCTATCCGGTTCTGGCGCGCGCCAGCCTTGGGACCCAAGGCGCGAAACTGCCCGCGGTCCTGCGCGCGACGGTCGCCGTTTTCTGGTACGGGGTCCAGGTCTACTTTGCCTCGACGGCGCTTGCTCTTTTGATCCGCTCGATAACGGGCTTGAGCGGCGGGACGGAAATTCTCGGCCTGACGGGAATTGACTGGCTCTCCTTCGTGATCGTCTGGGGATTCCACATCGTGATCTTCTGGCGCGGCATGAACTGGGTCGAGACCTTCCTGAATATCGCCGGCCCCTTCGTCTACCTGGTGATGATCGGCCTTGTCATCGTGCTCTGGCAGCGGTCCGATGGACAGCTCCTGACGGCCACCGCGACGATCTTTGCCAATCCCGAAAGCACCTTCTGGACCGAATTCAAGGGGTTCATCGCCATCGTGGGCACGATGGTTGCCTATTTTGCCGCGGTGATGATCAACTTCAGCGACTTCTCGCGCTATGCCAAGGACAAGCCGACAATGCTGATTGGCAACCTCGCAGGGCTGCCCTTCAACATGATCCTGTTCTCGGCGCTGGCACTGCTGACGACGGGTGGCGCAGCGGTGGTATTCGGCGAGGAGATCATCAACCCGACCGAGATCGTCGAACGCACCGACAGCGTGCTTCTGGGCGTTATTGCTGCAATCACTTTCTTTGCCGCAACTGTTGGCATCAACCTGGTGGCCAACTTCATCCCCGCGGTGAACGGCATCGCCAACCTTTCGCCGGAGAAAATCAGCTTCCGAAAGGCAGGTCTGATCACTTCGGTCTTTGCCCTGGTGATCGGCGGGTTCTGGAACAGCTTCATCAGCCAGTTCGGGATCAGCGGCTTTGTCAATACGCTCGGCGCGACGCTCGCCCCTATCTTCGGTATCATGATCGTTGACTATTACGTCCACCGGAAAGAGCAGCTGAACGAAGATGACCTCTACAACATGGACGGCGGTATCTATCACTATGACAACGGCTGGAACGGCGCTGCGGTAAAGGCTTTCGGTCTAGCGGCAATCTTCTCGGTTGCTACAGTCTGGGTTCCGTGGTTTGCGTTCCTGTCCGGCTACAACTGGGTGATTGGTGCTGTTCTCGGCGGTGTGATCTACAACAATCTTGCTAAGGATCACGTGAAGGTCTGACGGCATTCCGAAATGGCCGGCCGGTGGAGGCTATACTCCACCGGCCTTTTTTCGGCTTGAAGCAGCTTCCCTTTGTGCCCCGGACTACAGGAATGGAGCGCGCCAGCGATATCCATGGCCTATGCGGGGAACGGGATCCGACGGACGGAGATCGCCGGCAGCAGATCGGGCGGAGTGACCAGGAAAACAGGTTGGGTTAGAGTGCTGCGACAGAAATTGCCGCCACGGCGTGTCCACGGCGCCCGGCCGAGCAAGCCCTGGAGACTCGCCGGGGCCTGATGCCCATCGTTGGAGGCTGACACCTGGTGTTGCAGAATTGATGTCAGGAAGTGCGCAAGCTTGCTAAGCCGCCCCGATGGCGGGGCCGGCCGGCAATTTCCAAAATGATTTGAACAACCGCTTCCGCAACCCGCGATGCAGCCTAGATGAACCCGAGGCTTTGGCGCAGATTATTTGCAGGTTCACTTTTGCGGGTCCATGGAGCCGGGCGCCCCCCTTTAGATCCGCCTGCAGGCGATCTCCGATACCGGCGAGAATGGCGAGTTGAAGGTGTTCTTTGTACCGAACATTCAGCCTCGCGTGATCCGGGTGCCGAAACGCTTAGACAAGGCCTCCACCGAACGGCGCGCCGATGCCGTCGCCAGGCCTTGCGCTTAGACTGCCCGTGCCAGCTCAAATATTTACATAATCCTGCTTACGCGGCTTTTAGTCCGCAGTGGGGCGCATTCCAATCCGGGATGCACAAGTTCCCTGTCCCGCAGCTGAGGCGGCTTCAAGGACCGAGTACCCCGGCGTTCCTTCCCAGTTCAGATCCCAAACAGCTCCTTCCCCTCCGCCAGGCTTTTACCTTCCGGCTAGCTGTCGGCTGGGTCCCGGCAGGGCTCACCCCTGGTGTCTTCAAATGCGACCATCGGGTTGTCATGAATTTCAACACAGCGTGCTGTGTCCTGGTTTTCCCGGCGTATTTGAGCCCTGGATCGCGGCGGAAAGAGGCCCCGGCGGCAGAACCCCTGTCATCCCAGGCGCCAAGCCAGCACGCTGCCTTGGCCCGCGATCTTCTGCCGGTCCTGAAAAAAGGACCGGCAGGATATGGCCAACTTAATCCAGCCCCTCGTAACGTGCGTTGGCCTCGGTCAGAGCTGCCTTGAGACCTTTCTCGATTGTGGACTTTGAAAATGCCTCATATTCCGCCACGGGTTGGGCGCCGAGAATTGCAACCTGTTCAAGATAATAGTCCGTCGCCGTGCGCAGACCCTGCATTTCGTAGACGCGATTGAGGTACATCTTATGCATCCGCTGCATCTCCCGCGGCATCCGGGCCATCAGCAGCGCTTTCTTACGGGTCGCCTCCTTCAGCTCTGCGAGCGGCACCACATCGGTGATAAGCCCCATCTCCTTGGCCTCCGCCGCGGTCAGCTCGCGCCCCGTCAGCAACAGATCCTTGGCGGTCTTCATGTTCACCAGCCAGGGCAGGAACATGCAGTGGCCGGAAATGCCGTAGCGCACCTCGTTATAGCCGATGCGGGTATCGTCCGAGGCAATGGTGATGTCGCAGAACAGGCTCAGCTCAAACCCCTTGCCGATGGCGATCGAGTTCACTGAAGCAATCACCGGCTTGGTCACACGCCAAGGCGTAGTGAACTCCTCGAACTGCTTGAAGTAATGCGCCCGGTATTCGTAGATCGAGGTCCGGTCCTCTTCCGCGTCCTCGTCCAGATCGTGGCCGGCGCAAAAGCCGCGGCCCGCGCCCTGGATCACGATCACGTTGACGTCGTCATCTGCGTCGGCCCGCTCCAGCCCAGCCTGCAACTCGGCAATCAGTTTCAGGTTCATCGCGTTGAGCTTTTCCGGCCGGTTCAGCGTCAGCCAGCAGATGTGGTCGGCATCCACTTCATAGATCAGATGGGTGTAATCGGTCATGTCTCAGCCTTTCAGGGTCAGGACTGCGTCGGCAACTGCCGCGCGGGATTGGGTCAGCAGAAGCGGGTTCACTTCCAGCTCTTCAATTTCGGAGTTGCCGGCGGCAAAGGCGCAGAGCGCCTCAATCGCATCAAGCGTGGCAGAAAGGTCCACCGCAGGCCGGCCGCGGTAGCCGAGGACCAGCGGTGCCAGCTTCAGCCCTTTCAGCGCGGCCTCGATACCGGCGCGCGGTGCGGGCAGGATCAGCGTGGCTGTGTCCTGCATCAGCTCCACCGCAATGCCGCCGATGGCCAGCGTCAGGGTGAGGCCAATGTCCGGCACGCGGCGGATACCAACGAGCAGTTCGCCAACGGGATTCTGGATCATCTCCTCGATAAGGAAGCCCTCAGGCTCAAGACCCTGCTCCGCAAGCCGCGCTGCCATGACGCTGATCTCAGCAGGCAGGTTTTCCGGGGCGATGTTCAAAGCCACCGCGCCGGCCTCGGTCTTGTGCAAAAGCCCCGGCACGATGGCTTTCAAGGCGCAGGTGCAAGAGATCTCCGGCAGGCTGTCCGGGCCGTGCACGACCCATTGGCACGGGACATCGAGACCGCTTTTCGCCAGTGACTTCTTCGCGTCCGCTTCGCTCAGCGTACCGCCCGGCGGAAACGCCGGGCTGCTCCCATCCGCCCGCCCGGGACGGGGCAAGGCCCCTACCCGCGGCCGAATGCAGCCCTCATCGCTTAAAATCATGGATTCGGGGTTCAGACCGCTGCGCATTGCCCCATAGTGTGCCGCATGAGCCGCCGCCCGCAGGCCATCCTCGATCCCCTGCAAGGGCGCCATGTCATTGGCGATCATTCTGTCGCGGGCCTCGCGCGGCAGCGCCTCGGACAGAGTGTTGACGAAAGCTGCCGGGCGGTTGCCCTTGGCCTCGGCCAGCGCACTGGTGGTGGCGTCCCAAGTCGACATGTCCCAGCCGCCTTCGGGCGGGTAGCACATCACCTGTACAAACAGGTCGTAGTCATCCTGCGCAAAGGCCTGGTAGATCGGCAGCTGGTCCGCCTGCGGCCAGCCATGCGCGTCGGAAATGTCCAGCGGGTTGGCCGGGCCGACATAGGCTGGCAGCGCCGCGTCAATCGCGAGTGCGGCCTCCGCCGAGGGCGGCACCATCTGCAGTCCCGCCTTCTCAGCAAGATCTCCGCCCAGAACCGCATAGGACCCTGACGACGTGACGAAGCCGGTTTTCACCCCCTTGGGCACGGGCGTGAAGCTCAGCATTTTCACGGTTTCAATGGCTTCCGAAGGCGTCGTCACTTCAATCCAGCCAAAGCGGCGGAACAGGGCCGAGGCCACCTCCGCATCGCCCGACAGAGACGCCGTATGCGATTGCGCCGCACGGGTGCCTGCTGCGCTGCGGCCGCCCTTGATTGCCACTACCGGAATCCCCTTGCGGGCGGCCTTGGCGGCGGCCCGGCTGAGCTTTGCAATATCGGCGATGCCCTCGAAATAGACATTCACCGCCGTTACCCGGCTGTCGTCCAGCACCGCGTCCAGCATATCGGCGACGCTGACCATCGCCTGATTGCCGAGGCCAATCATATAGGCGATGGGCTGCGAGCGATCGGCGCAGCCAAGGTCGCTGAGGTACGCGCCGCCATTGGAGATCACTGCCACACCCCTGTCCGGTGCGTGGTTGCCGAAGTGATCCATCATGAAGGCGCTGCCGTCCAGAAAATTGGCGATGCCGGGGCAATTGGGGCCGATCACCGGCATGTCTCCGGCGGCCTCGATCAGCTCTGCCTGCCGCGCGGCGCCATCGGCGCTTTCGGAGAAGCCCGAAGTGATGCAGACCACCCCGCCGCAGCCCCTTTCGGAAAGGAAACGCACTGTGCCTATCACCGCTTCCTTGGGGATCACCAGAATGGCGAGATCCGGTGCCCAGGGCAGTTCGGCCACCGAAGGCACGCAAGGCAGCCCGGCGATCTCCGCCCGCTTGGGATTCACTGCAACAGCTTCTCCTGTGAAACCATTGGCCCTCATATACTCAATCGAAGGGGCGATCCCGCCGCCGCCGAACCACGCGGCGCGGGCCGGGTTCAGCATGCGTTTCAAACGTTCTGCTTTAGTCACAGGCTGTACTCCGCAACCGGATCGCCAGTCACCTCAGGGCTGAGCCCGGCAGTCAGCCCCTGCAACAGATGGCCGACGGCAGCCAGTGTCAGGCCGGTACGGCGGGCGGCGGTGCGGCCTTGCGCATAGGTCTCGCAAGGCTGCTCGATCGGCGGCGCCAGGTCGCGCACCAGCGGCATCACCTGCACCGTCCGATCCAAGGTCCAGGCAAGGGTCACGTCGAACCAGCAGTGCTCAGCAGTCCCGCGGACCAGCACCTCACCCGAGCCGGTCTGCGGCACCGGAACATCGGTGCGGTATTGCAGGCTCCCCGGCCCGCCACAGCCGGTAAGAAGGACAGCGGCCATGCGTTCGGGGATCATTGCTGCGCCTCCTGCTCTGCCTCGGCCCGGAGCTGGCGCTGAAGTGTGCGGATACGGGAGTGCAAATCGTCACGGTCGGAGTAAATCCCCTCAATGAAACGGGTGCCGCCCTTGGCGTCATACCCCGCCCGTCCATGCAGAGCGCGGCGGTTGTCAAAGGCCAGAAGATCGCCAGGCTCGTACCGGAAAACCATCTCGTAACGCGGATCCTGCGCCCGGCCGCAGAAGGACCGGTAGGCCTTGTAAGCCCGCGCCTGCACCTCCAGCGGCGCCTTCAGCGGCGCGCGCAGGAAAGTGTTGTAGCGCACGCCTGTAATCCGGCCCTTGGCGTCGGTCTCCACCACCGGACCTTGGGCGCGGTAGTCCGAACCGCGGGCGCGGTTGCTGTATTCCCAGACGTCGGTCACCAGCGACTGGAAATGTTCCGGCTCCTCCTCGCGCATATCCTCGGCCACCCGGTAGGCATCGACATAGATCCCCTCCCCGCCTGCCGTGGTGTTGTCGCGGGTATAAAGGAACTGCAGCCCGTGCGGCGTTTCCCGCGTCGGCATGTCGATGTGCTGCAACAGCTTGTCCGGAGTGAAGGCCTGGCTGTCCGGGTCGTCCTTGATCTCCAGCACATACTGGCGGCCAAAGTTGCTTTCGCGGACCGGGCCGATGCGGGTGACGATCTGCTCCAGCAGCCCGTCCTGCTGCGGCAGGCCGCGCAGGCGGGCAACGCCAAAGTCGCGCAAGGCCTCCAGCCATTGCAGGAACACCCGCGGATTCTCCAGCGCCTCGGGACCATCGAAGGTCAGCGGCTCCGCCAGTTCCTCACCGCGCCACAGGACCGGCGGAGACGGCTCCTCCTCGCCAAACCAGGCGGTCCCGCGCAGCCAGCCGGGGTGGTAAGCGCTAGCGGTTCCATCGGAGAACCGCACCTCCACAGCGCCGTTTGCGAGGATCTCCGCCCCGGTGATGGCGAGATCCGCGGCAATCCCGCAGGGAGAAACACACATCTCCCGGGCCTTCGGATGGATCGTTGCCGGGTCGGGGCTGTTTTCCCGCAACAGCAGGGCATGGTGCCGGCTGGTCCGGCCATCCGGCCAGGTCACCTCCAGCGCTTCCGCCGCGTGCTTCAGATGCTCCGCTTGGTTATAAATCGGCCAAACGTCAAAGTCCGGCGTCCAGGGCAGCTCGCTCATGTCATCTCCTCCGTTCTGGCGATGTTAGAAAGAGGTTCGAAAAGCTGCTTGACCTGAATTTGCAATTTCCTAACGTGGATTGACAAACTGGCGAGCCACAATGCTGCAAGCTGATATCGTTCTGACCGGCAAATTCCCCGCACTGTCGCTGACCCTGGTGACAGAACCCTTGCGCGTCGCCAACCGCGAGAGCGCAGAAACGGTCTGGCGGTGGCGGTTCCTGTCGGTGGAGGGGGGCACGCTGACCAGCTCGAGCGGCATCGCGATCAACACGGAACCGCTGGACCGCGAGAAGGCAGATGTCGTGATTCTGCTGTCTTCGTACCACCCCGAGAGCGCCATTGCCGGCCCGCTTCTCAGCTGGCTCAAGCGGCGCGCGCGCGAGGGGGCGGTGATGGGCTGCGTTGACACCGGTGCGCTGATCTTTGCCGAAGCCGGGCTGCTGCACCACACACCCGCTGCGGTGCATTTCGAGGCGCTGCGCGGCTACCGGGAGAAATTCGGGGCGGAAATGTTTGCGGACCGGCTGTTCGATGTCTCAGGCAACCGCTGCTCCAGCGCAGGCGGGGTGGCGACTTTCGACATGACGCTCGGGCTGATCGAACACTTCAACGGGCGCCATCTGGCAGACCGGGTGGCCGAGATCCTCACCTACCGGCCCACCAATCATAACGGCCCGCAGCAGCGGCTGCTGACCGACACCTCGCTGGCGCGGCTGGACCGGAACCTGGCCAAGGCGGTTGACTTGATGATTGCCACTCTGGACCAGCCCGTGCAAATCGCGGAAATTGCCGCCCGGGTCGGCGTGCCGCTATGGACCTTGGGGCGGCTGTTCAAGCACCACCTGGGGGAAACGCCCTCTGGTTATTACCGGAATCTGCGGCTGGCCGAAGCGCGCAACCTGCTGCTCAACTCCAGCCTGCGCATCGGCGAAATCTCCAGCCTGTGCGGCTTCGAAAACCCCGAAAGCTTTGCCAGGGCCTATAAACAGCGGTACGGCCATCCCGCTTCGGCCGGACGCAACAGCTGAGACCTTCGGTCGGATCCGCTCCGCATGGTGCCACTCGTGCGCCATGGAGCAATTCGATGCTGTTGCAGCATCCGGGCAGCGGCGAGTCTCAGCAAGGCGGGACAACCCTGCCGTTCGCAGCTTTCGCAGGGCCAAAGCCCTTGCCGGGACCGGATCATAGGGGGCGCAGTTTTCCGCACACCCCCTCATAGATGCACTCCTGGGTGTGATCAGCCTTCCACCCAGATCTGATCCAGATGCAGCTCAAAGGCCTGATGCATTCTGGCGCCTTTCACATGCGGCCGCGTGTGATTGTAGATTGACCGCCAATACGGCTGGATGATCACACCTTCATCCTGCATGATCTGCATAAGGCGGGCCATGATTTTCCGGCGCTCTTCGATATCCACTGTGGCCAGCGCCTTGGTCAGGCCCTCGTCGAACTCGGCATTGGAAAAGCCTGTCTCGTTCCATGGAACCCCGGATTTATAGGCCAGCGCATAGACCTGCACGCCCAGCGGACGGTGCCCCCACGCGGAGACGGAAAACGGGAATTCCGCCCAGGAATTCCAGAAAGTTGCACCGGGGACCACTGTGCGCCTGACTTTGAGACCTGCATCGCGCAGCTGGGCTGCCGTGGCATCGCCCGTGTCGCGGCGGAACCCGTCTTCGAGGGAGATCAGCTCATGCTCGTAATCCAGCATTCCAGCTTCTTCCATCAGCGCGCGCGCAGCCTCGACCTCGCGGCCAACCGGGGGCAGCTCGGAATATTCGGGATGCATTGGCCCCACGTGGTGGTTTTCCGCGGGCTTTCCGAGACCTGCATTTCCCAGTTCCAGGATCGTCGAATTGTCGACCGCCAGCGCCAGCGCCTTGCGCACCCGCACGTCTGCATAGGGGCGGTTGCCGTCCACCTCGGTTTTCTGGTTGGTGCGGATCACGATGGTTGAAGCCGTTACAGCCTCGTGCTCAACCAGCCCGACACCCGTGAGGAGCGGCACGAAGTCTCCACTGGTTTCGTAATTGATGTCGATTTCCTCGGATTCGAACGCAGCGAGGATCGCGTTCTGGTCGGTGCCGTAATCGATATACTCCACCCGGTCGAGCCAGGCGCCATTGCCTTCGTTCCACCAGGTATGCCCCTCGGCGCGCACCACGATTGCACGGTCGCCGGCTGAGAATTCTTCCAGCTTGTACGGTCCGGTGCCCATCGGGTCGGAGAACGGATCGGCACCGATGCGGCTGGGATGCACGACCGCTGCCGGGTAGTCAGAGATGCTGGGGATGATCGAGATATCGGCGGCGCGGAGGTTCAGCCGCACGGTCATGTCATCGACAACCTCGATCGCGCCTGCGGCAGCCTTACCGGTGTCGGGATCGACGAGGTTGGACAGGCGCGACGCCATGGAATTTCCCTCGACCGTGCCATCGCACCAGCCTTCGATATTGGCGGCGACATGGGCGGCGGTCAGCGTTTCGCCGGTGTGCCATGTGACACCCGGGCGGACACGCAAGACATAGGTCGTCGCGTCCTCGGACAGTTCCCAGCCTTCCAACAGATAAGGCTCAAAGGTGTAGTCATGGGTGTAGCGCACCAGGTATTCCAGCCAGCCCCGGGCAACATTTGCCTGAATATTGATGCCATCCCATGTGCGCGGGTCCTTGCCTGCCAAAAGCGGCTGACCCACACGCAGGGTGCCGCCCCGGCTCGGCGTTTCCGCCATGGCCGGGCGGGCCATGCCCAGCATGCCATAAGCCGTGGCGGACGTAGCCCCAAAGGCGCTGGCCAGGGCCAGAAACTCGCGCCGATGGATCTCGTCATCCGAGTATTGTGCCTCGCGCCCCATGTGTTTGAGCGCGGCCGGAAGCTTGTCCTGTCCGGATTTGTAGAATTTCATGGTGTCCTCCCTGATTTCTGACTGATTAGGCGTTGCGCGTCCGAATGACGGCATCGGCAGCTGTTGCTCCGGCTTCTCCCACGATCACCGGATTGATTTCGGCCTCGGCCAGCACGTCGCGCAAATCCCAGGTCAGCCGCGACAAGGCCGCGGCGTTCTGTGCCAGCGCGTCAAGCGCTTTGGGTGGCTGCCCCCTGTAGCCGGACAGGGTGATGGACGCGCGCAGCGACAGGATGGCGGCGCGGGCCTCTTCGGCGGTGAACGGGGCCAGCAGCAACGCCTGTTCCGGCATGAGATCCACCAGCAGGCCGCCGGGCGCAATGCGGACCACCGGGCCGAAATGCGGATCGTTCACTGCGCCCAGCGACCATTCGCTGCCCGGCGCGAGCATCTGCGCAACCAGCGCATCAGGCGACAACCGCTCCGCCATGTCGTCATAGGCGGCGGCAATGGCCTCAGGCGTGGCCAGCCCCGGGCGCACGCCGCCCACGTCGGATTTGTGCGACAGTTTGGGTTTCGCCGTCTTGAGGATGACCGGTCCGGCAATGTCCTGCGCAATTGCCAGCGCCTCTTCCCGGCTGCGGGCGAGTCCATGACGGGGAACGGCGATCCCGTAGCTTTCGAACAACGCGTAGCCCTCAGCCTCACCGATCCACTCAGCAGCAGAAAGCCTGTCCCGCCAGCCCTCGGCAGCGGGATTGGGCTCCGGCGGGAGTGCCCGCGCGGCCATCGGCTGATGAGAAACCAGAGCTTTGACCGCGGACAGCGCATTTTGCAGCCCGCCGATCAGCGGAATACCCTGGCTGGCGAGGCGGGCGGCAAGCGCCTTGTGATCGCTCAAGGCGTAATTGGAGACGGCGAAAAGCGGCTTGTCCACCCCGGCAAAGGCAGCCGAGAGTGCCCGCTCATGCATGGCGTGCAGCTCGTAATTGTCCCGCCAGTTCAGCACATACAGCCCGACTCCCACCTCGGGATCTGCCATCATGGCACGCGTAACCCCGGCAAAACTGCTTTGCGCATTACGTCCCGTGGCCCAGGCATCCAGCGGGTTTTCAGCGGCCACACCCGGTTCGAGAACCTTCTGCATGGCGTTTCGGGTGGCGGCGCTCAGATCTGCAAAATGCAACCCCGCGGATTCGGCGAGATCCGCGATAAGTTCGCGCTCGCCCCCGGAATCGTGGATCGAGGCCAGTCCGGATGCCGGGGCTCTGCGCCCTTGGGAAAACACCGCCAGCATGGCGGCCATTTCGTCAACGGTCCCGGCCAGATGCGCGCCATAGCGCCGGGCCATCGCCCGGAACACGGCGTCGTCCCCCACCATCGCGCCGGTGTGGGAAATCGCCATCCGGGCCCCCAGCGCGGACCGCCCGACCTTCAGAATCACAACGGGAATGTCCTTCTCTGACGCCGTCTGCAATGCCTGCATGAAGCCATCCGGATCGCGAACGGTTTCAAGGAAAAGCCCTATGCATGTGGTTTCCGGGCGCGCGGCCATCCAGCCCAGATAATCCGCCGCGGTGGTCACGGTTTCCGAGCCAGTGCTCACCGCCTGGGAAAAACGCAGCTGGGGGGCATTGTTCACCAGCGCCCCGAGAATGGAGCCCGATTGCGCGATAAGACCGATTCCCCCCGCCTTGCGGTCCAGCGGCGCGGGGAAAGGCGAAATGCGCAGACCGCCTGTCAGTTCATGCAGCCCCATGCTGTTGGGGCCGCAGAGCACGGCACCTGCCGCCCGGACCTTTTCGCCGAGCCTTTGGCGCATGGCGGTATCGGGGCATTCTGCAAAGATCGTGATTGCGCGCGCGCCGGACGCCAAAGCCTCGTCCGTGGCGGCCTCGACCCGGTCGGTGGCGACGCCAAGGACAACATGATCGGGGATCTCCGGCAGATCCGCCAACGCGGCATAGATTCCGGCCCCAGGCTGCGCCAGCCGGGGATTCACCCGCATGATCCGCCCCGCGTAGCCCCCGCTGCAGCACATGGTATCCATGGCCTGGCCGTAGGATCCCGGCTTGTCGGATACGCCTACCAGCGCGATGGATCGCGGCGTGAACAGTGCGTCCAGGGACGCGGGCGGTGTGGTGGAACGCAACATTGTGACCCTCAGCTTGAGTGTCCCAGGAGTGTCAGCGATTTCCGATTATTGGGAAAATTGATTTTTAATAAGAGTAATTTTGGAAAACTTATACATCAGCACCGCCGCCCATTCCGGCCGCCTGCGTCAATGCCAGCCTGACCCGGTCTGCGAACTCCGCCGCAGGTTTTGCCGGTTCGGCCCCGGATTTGGTAATAAGCGCCATGCGGTAATTGATCCCCGGTTCAAAGGGGCGCCAAAGCACGCCATCGCCAAATGGCTGCATCCCGTTCAGCGCTTCCACAATGGCCACGCCCCCGGCGTGGGACACCATGCGCCGAACCACCGCAAAGAAGAACCCCCGCACAGTAATTTCCAGCTCCACCCCGGCCTGAGAGCAGACATCGATGATCTGACGGTCCACCTGATGCCCGTTCTGAATTCCGATCAATCTCTGTCCGGCAAGGTCCTTGGGTGTGATCACGGAGTGCTGCGCAAGTTCAGAGCTTTCATGGAAGATGCAGACGCAAGGGACCGGCAGTTCAATCGACGAAATCCCGGCCGCTGCCGCGGGGGCCTCAATCAGGCCGATATCAAGCTGCCCGTTGCTCACATAGTACGAGATCCGGTTCGAGCTGCGCACCTGCAGATCGATTTCCACCAGCGGATTGTCCCGGGTGAATGACGATACCAGTTCGGGCAGAATGCTCATCGCCGCCGCCCCGATCGATCCCACCCGGATAAGCCCTGCACGCCCTTGGCCGATCAGCCGTGCGCGCGCCGCAAATTGTTCGACTGCCATGAGCGACAACTCAGCATCTGCATGGAGCAAAAATGCTTCCGGACGCGGTGTGAAATGCCCCTTGGATCGGAAGAACAGCCCATACCCCAGCATTTCTTCAAGCCGGGTCAGCGCCGTGCTGATCGCGGGCTGGCTCAGGTTAAGCGCCTCCGCCGCCTTGGAGACCGAGCCTTCTTCCATTACGGCATGAAAGACTTCCAGATGACGAAGCTTCAGATGCATTGCCCGAGAATAACCTTTTTGAAATTTATGGGAATCACTTTCTGAATTTCTTTATTTACTCACTAGGCAACGGAGCATCTTGCGCTGCCCCCAAACCGGACGAATGTTCGTGACCTGCAAGTTTTCCTGCCTTGCTCGTGTATGCAGCGAACTTCCGCGCCCGCCCAACGCTTGGCAGGTCAGTAAGTATAGCCAGGCATTCAAGACCGCAGTGGAAGCCCGGAACAGATCGGCCTTATCCAGGCTAAGGGTCAAGCACCCCAGCCAGTGCATGCCTCAATGCCATAGCTGCCCCCCGGCGAGAGAAGCGCCTCCAAACCCTTCACCGCCGCTTCGCCCGTTCTGCTGCTGCCAAGCAGGATGGCCGGGATACCCAGCAAATGCGAGCCGTTGCTTTCTTTTGCCGGGTTGCCGCCGATCATCACGGCATTTGCAGGGGCCGTGCCGCCAGAGCTGTAAGGAACAGCCCCGGCGCGGGTTTACCGGCGAAATGCACGTCTCCGGGCTCTGCGCAGCATTGAAAAGATGGCATCGGTCTCAATTGCCGGGCCTTCGGAACCCCGGTGCGTGACATCGGCGCTGGAGACGACCACCGGAACCTTCTGTGCAAAGAACCGCAGGGCCATCTTGAGCCTGGCCAGGGTCAGATCAGTATCCCGGCGGATCAGCAGAGCGTCCGGTCTTTACTCAAAAAGCTGCAGGCCAATTCGTTCTGCCTCGTCCTCATTCTGCTGGCTGGCCAAGGCAAAGGTCCGCGCCTTGCCGAACTGCTCGCGGACGAAATGCAAGGCAACCTCACCGGCCAGAACATTCCATTTTTGCTTCGATGCATAGTCCCATGGCCTCCAGCCCGGCAGACCGGCTGTGGCGGGTGCCGGTGGAGTTGTTGGAGACAACGAGAAGCCGGTCCCGGTATTTCCGCACGAATTCCGAGGTTCCCGGCAGCCGTCAATGTCGCAGAGCACCTTTTCAGCGAGGCTCAGTAGAGCGGCCGGTCTCTCTTCCGGAACCGCCGCAGGTATGGTTTTGAGGCGGCTCATGGATCAAGGAAACCTTCGTGCCCCATTTCCAGCTGCCAGGTTTCCGGGTCTGTTCCATCCAGTGAATGCTGCGGAAACTTCGGCGCCCGGCAGGCAAAATCATGCATGTGAACCGTGACGCAACCGGCATCCAGCAGCGCAACGCCATAGGCAGGGCAGACCAGGCCGCCTCCGATAAAGGATCCGTCCCCGGACAGTTCCAGCCCCGCCTGATGGCTCAGCCCGCGCCTGCAGGAGAAGCTGATCCTGCGCCAATTCCCCGAAATCGCGTGATGGACGTGGTCGAAGAACAGGTGGCGTATCAGGGATTTATAGGTGGCGATCACCTCGTGGAATGGCTCCGCATCCAGCATCATGATCCGGTCCATCGCCGGAATGCCGGCCTTGAACGGCGGATGGCTCATGAACAGCAGCACCGGGCCGCCGGCGGCCTCCAGCTGGGATTGCAGCCAGTCGAGACGCTGGGCGCAATAGCCTATTGCACACAGCCGTTTTCACCGCGCGGCACGGCAGGGAAGCACTTGGCAAAGGCAGCTGTGTCGTCGTGGTTTCCCACCATCAGATGCACCGGCATCCGAAGCCGTTCGATGTGCTCCGCGAAGGCCGCATAAGCACCCGGATCACCCCAATGGGCCATTTTGCCGGTCACCGCGGCAAAGGCGGCGTCACCATGTTCTTCGCTGATGCCGTCAAAGGCCAGCTGCAGCCGCCGCGCCTGATCGGCCCCGAACAGCAGGCGGCCGCCGCCAATGACAGGGGTATCTGTCAGATGGACAAATTTCATCGTTTCGTCTTTCCAGAGACAGAAGCCAGCCCCCTTCTTTCAGGGGCTGGCATGGCTTGGTGTCAGGGACTTAGCCGTTCGGCAGAAAGTCGGCGGTTTCTTCCACCAGCTCTTGCTGCAGCTCTTTCATGCCGGCGGCTTCGCCGGTGACGATGCTTTCGACACCGCTGTAAAGCAAATCGGTGATCGCCAGGCCGTTGTCGCCCGGGTAGGCCAGCCAGCCGCGCAGCAGCGGCAGCTGGCCCACGGCAGTCTTCCTGTTCGGGTTATGGTCATAGAAGCCGACCAGGATCACTGCGTTGGCGGCAATGGCGGCGGCATGTCGCCGGTGGTCTTGGGCACTTCGGCAGCCCCTCGCCCGAGGTGATGAACTTGAACCAGTCCCAAGCCGCTTCCTGCACACGCGGATCATCCGAGGTGGAGATCAGCATCGCGGCGGTGGCGCTCAGGGCCAGCGCCATTACGGCGGGGTCAATTTCATGAAATATGTTCTCTGACTTGCCGGGTCTTGGAGCGTCTTGTTTGCAGACCAGCGCTCCGGGGTTCATCCCCTTGGGGATCTCGGATTAGGCCGCCCTGCGCAGGGCGGCACCGTCCAGTTCCGCTCACTTCATGCCGATGATCCGGCCAGCTGCAGCACTTGCGCCTGAGACGGGCTGGCGCGCAGGATGATACGGTTTTCCAGGCCTGGCACCTCGACCTGCAGGAACAGCTCAGCGCCGAGGTTCCCGCTTTTGGCGATGGTGCCCGTGATCGGCGCATCCGGGCCGCTCAGCTGCAGCATCTCCGGGCGCTGGCCCTGATACAGGCCGGCTTCATGGCTTTGCAAATAAAACGGCAGCTCATGGCCGCGGACAGACAGCTGACCGTCCCCCAGGGTGTCCAGCGCCAGGATGTCGATCCTGGGGGGCCGAAGAATTCAGCCACACGGATATCTTCCGGTTCCTCATGGATAATCGCGGGCCGCGTGCATTGCAGGATCTCACCGCCCATCTTCACCGCGATCCGGTCGGACATGGCCGTCGCCTCGACCTGCTCATGGGTGACATAGATGAAGGTAGCATCCAGGCAACGGTACAGCTAGGCAATCCCGGCGCGGGTCTGGACCCGCAGCTTGGCATCCAGGTTCGACAGCGGCTCATCCAGCAAAAAGGCCGCGGGACGGCGCCCGGCAGCTGTCCCGCCGGCCTGGATATCTCCGCCGCATTGATCCTCCGGTCCGGCAATTATCCGCAGCGTCTTTCAGGAGGGGTGCGACGGAAACTCATTCTGGCTGAGCGGCGTCGGCGGCCCTGTGACCGCTGCATTTCGAAGGCGCCGGGTTGATTCAAAACAAGGCATCCCGCCTTTGATCAGAATAAGCTTGGCAGATGTTGTAAAAGACCGGGCGCTTGGCCATGAGGAAAAAGACAGGCGCAATATTTGCCGCAGCAGCAGCCCTGCTTGTGGCCGCCGCAATGTACCTGTTCGTCTCCGAGGACGGCGGGGACTTGCCGGATGGCTTCGTTCAGGGCAATGGCCGGATCGAGGCCGAGCAGGTTGAGATCGCGCCTGCCAGGGCCGGCCGGGTGGCGCGGGTTATGGCCGCGGAAGGCAACCTGGTTGCGGCGGGAGATGTTCTGGTGGTGATGGACACCGACGAGCTGTCCGCCGCGCATGACCGTGCCAAAGCCGAAGCTGCCTTGGCGCGCCAGACCAAGGCCGAAGCGGAAGCGCTGGTTGTCCAGCGCCAGAGCGAACACCTCCGGGCCGAACATGAGCTTGAGCGCGCGACCGCCTTGCTGGCCGGGCACAACATCTCCGAGACAGTTTTTGAGGAGCGCGACACCGCGCACCAGGTTGCCGAGGCGGTGCTCGGGGCGGCGCGGGCGCGGGTCGCAACGGCTGAGGCCGGGATTGCAGCGGCCGAGGCGGAGGTCCGCCGGATCGCGGCGCAGATCGAGGACAGCACCCTGACCGCACCGATGCCGGGCCGGGTACTGTACCGGCTGGCGGAACCGGGTGAAGTCGTCGGCGCAGGCGGGCCGATCCTGACGCTGCTCAGCCTTGAAAACATCTACATGGAAGTGTTCCTGCCCGCCCGCGAAGCCGGGCTTTTGCCGATCGGCGCCGAAGCGCGCATCGTGCTGGATGCCCTGCCGGACTATGCCATCCCTGCGACTGTCACCTTTGTGTCTCCAGAGGCCCAGTTCACCCCCAAGCAGGTGGAAACGCTGAGCGAACGGGAGCAGCTGGTCTTCCGCGTCCGCGTCCGGATCCCGCAGGATCTGGTGGCGGCGCGGATCGAACATGTGAAGACCGGCCTGCGCGGCATTGCGGTCATCCGGCTTGACCCGGACCAGGCATGGCCCGAAGCGCTGGACCGCCGCATTCCGCCTGAGCTGTTCGAATGACTGCCAGCGCTGGTATCCCCGCAATCCGTGTCGCGGAGGTCACGCACCGCTACCGCAAGCATACCGCCCTGAACGCGGTTTCGCTGGACTTGCCCCCAGGCCGGCTGGTCGGTTTCATCGGGCCGGACGGGGTCGGCAAGTCGACCCTCCTGGGCCTGATCACCGGCGCCAAGAAGCTGCAGGCCGGGTCGATCGATGTCCTTGGCGGCCCCATCGGCGACCCAGCGCACCGGCACCGCGTTTGCCCGGCGATTGCCTTCATGCCGCAGGGGCTGGGCCGCAATCTTTACCCCGAGCTTTCCGTGCGCGAAAACCTCGAGTTCTTCTCGCGCCTCTTCGGGCAGGATCACGCGGAACGTGAAGCCCGGATCGCGGCGCTGCTGACCGCAACCGGGCTTGCCCCGTTCGAAGACCGGCTGATGGGCAGGCTGTCGGGCGGCATGAAGCAGAAGCTGGGACTGTGCTGCGCCCTGATCCATGACCCCAAGCTGCTGGTCCTGGACGAGCCGACCACCGGCGTCGACCCGCTGTCGCGCCGCCAGTTCTGGGCGCTGATCAGCGCCATCCGCGCGCAAAGCCCCGGCCTGTCCGTACTGGTCTCCACAGCCTATATGGAGGAGGCCCAGAGCTTTGACTGGATCGTCGCCATGGACGCCGGGCGCGCGCTGTTCCAAGGCCCCCCGGACGAACTGAAAGGCGCAGCCCCTGATCTTGAAACCGCCTACCGGCAGCTGCGGGCCAGCGGCCGGCCGCAGCCCGTTCAAGGCGACACAGCGGCACACCGGGTCAGCGCCGAACCGGTCATCACCGCCCGCGGGCTGACCCGCCGCTTTGGCGATTTCGTCGCAGTGGACAGCGTCGACTTCACCATTGGCCGCGGCGAAATCTTCGGCTTTCTGGGATCCAACGGCTGCGGCAAATCCACAACCATGAAGATGCTGACCGGCCTCTTGCCCATCAGTTCCGGCGAGGCGCAGCTGTTCGGCAAACCGGTGGATGCCCGCAACCGCACGATGCGCCGCGAGATCGGCTACATGAGCCAGGCCTTCTCGCTTTACGGCGAATTGACCGTCGATCAGAACCTCCAGCTCCACGCCCGCATCTTCGGGATCAAAGACCGGGAGGCTAGGGTCGGCGAGCTGATCCAGCGGTTCGGCCTGACGGAACACAGCACCACCCTGGCCGCCGCCCTGCCCCTTGGCATCAAGCAGCGGCTGTCGCTGGCGGTTGCCGTGATCCACCGCCCGCGGGTGCTGATCCTGGACGAGCCGACCTCCGGTGTGGACCCGGAGGCGCGCGACATGTTCTGGGCGCTGCTGCTCGAACTTTCGCGCAACGAGGGCGTGACGATTTTTGTCTCAACCCATTTCATGGGCGAGGCCGAACGCTGCGACCGTGTCTCCTTCATGCACGCAGGCAAGGTCCTGGCCGAGGGCACACCGGAAGAGCTGATGGCCATGGAGGCGGCGGACAGCCTGGAACAGGCGTTCATTTCCATCCTCAAGGCCGCTGATCCCCCTGCCCCGGTGGCTGCGCCGGAAACTGCGGCGCAGGCCGGCAGCCCCCATTCAGGCGGCGGCCTCACCCGCGCCCTGGCCTATGCGCGGCGCGAAACGGTCGAGGTGCTGCGCGACCCCGTCCGCCTCGCCTTCGCCTTCCTCGGCTCGATAATCCTGATGCTGGTGTTCTGCTTCGGGATTTCCCTGGACATCGACGAGCTGGACTTTGCCGCCCTGGACCTGTCGCAAACCCCCGAAAGCCGCGCCTATCTTTCGGAGATTGCCGGATCGCGGTATTTCAGGCCAACGCCGCCTCTGGACAGCGCCAGCGAAGGCCGCAGCCTCCTGGTCTCGGGCGAGGTCTCGCTGGTGGTTGAACTGCCCCCCGATTTCGGGCGCAAACTGCGCGCAAATGAGCCGGCAGAGGTGCTGGCGGTGGTCGACGGCGCAATCCCGTTCAAGGGAGAGACGGTGGAGGGCTATGCCGCCGGGCTGCATCAGACCTTCCTGAGCGCACAGGCCGCTGCCGGCGGCATCCGCCAAGGTGAAATCGCCCGGATAGAGCCGCGGTTCCGCTACAATCAAAGCTTCGAGAGCATCGCCGCCATGGCCCCTGCCATGCCCGCAATCCTGCTGATCATGCTGCCTGCGGTGCTGATGGCAGTCAGCGTCGCGCGGGAAAAGGAGCTTGGATCGGTCACGAACTTCTACGTGACCCCGACAACCCGGCTCGAATTCCTGATCGGCAAGCAGGTCCCCTACATCGTCATCGCCTATGCGAACTTCCTGCTGCTGACCGCAATGACCATCGCGGTCTTCGGGGTGCCGCTCAAGGGCGACCCCCTGCCCTTGGCAATCGGTGCGCTGCTCTATGTCTGGGCCACCACCTCCTACGGGCTGCTGATCGCCACCATGACCTCCAGCCAGGTCGCCGCCACCTTTGCAACCACCATCGCCTCGGTGGTGCCGACGATCCAGTTCTCCGGCCTGCTGCAGCCGGTCTCAACACTGGAAGGCGGCGCCCAGACCATCGGCGCGCTCTGGCCCTCCTCCTACTTTCTGCATCTGAACGTCGGCGCCTTCACCAAGGGGCTGGGATGGGAGGCGCTGATGCCGGACATCCTGGCGCTGGCCTGCTTCGGGCCGGTCTTCACGCTGCTGGCCGCGCTGTCGCTGCGGGCGCAGGAGAAGTAGATGCAACGGCTCTCCTGCATATTCTGGCTCGGCCTCAAGGAGATGATGAGCCTGCGCCGCGACTGGGTGATGATGGCGCTCCTGGTCTGGTCCTTCACCCTGGCGCCGGTGATGGAGGCCACCGGCGTTGCCACGTCGGTCAACAATGCCTCCATCGCCTTTTCGGACGAAGACAACTCGCCGCTGTCACGCACGCTTGCCGAAGCTTTCTTTCCGCCCGAATTCCAGCCTGTTGTCCAGATCGAGCCGGGCACCGGCGCGGCCCGGATGGATGCCGGGCACTTCCTGTTTGTCGTCGCCGTGCCGCCCGGGTTCGAAAAGGACGTCCGCGCCGGGCGGTCGCCGGAAATCCAGGTGCTGATCGACGCCACCGCAATGGAGCAGGCCGGCATCGGCGCTAATTACATCACCAGCATCCTCAGTACCGAAATCCGCCGCTTTGCCATCGGCGCCGATCTGGCAGAGCCGCAGCCCCTCGGCATCATCATCCGCAGTGCCTTCAACCCGAACCGCGACACCGTGCGCTTCACGGGTATAAACGCGCTGATCGGCCAGATCATGTGGCTGACCACGATCCTCACCGGGGCCGCGATGATCCGGGAGCGCGAGCATGGCACGATCGAGCACCTGCTCGCCATGCCGCTTGCGCCCTTTGACATCGCGGCGGCCAAGATCTGGGCAAACGCCGCGGTGGTGCTTGTGGCGGCGGCGCTGTCGCTGACTTTTGTCATGCAGGGATTCCTGGAGATCAGCATCACCGGGTCAAAGGCGCTGTTTCTCTGCGGCACGGCACTGTTCCTGTTCACCGCAACGGCGCTGGGGGTGTTCCTGGCAACGGTGGCGCGTTCGATGGCCCAGTTTGCGCTGCTGGTGATGCTGACAGTCCTGCCGATGCTGATGCTGTCCGGCGGTGAAACCCCGGTTGAAAGCCAGCCCGGCTGGCTGCAGGCCGCCACTGTCATCTTGCCGTCGCGCCATTACATGTCCGCCAGCCAGGCCATCGTGTTCAAGGGCGCGGGCGTTGAGACGGTCTGGCCGGAATTCCTGTGGATGACGCTGCTGGGGGCCGTGCTCCTGGCCACCAGCCTCCTGCTGTTCCGGCGGTCAGTGGCGCACGACAGCTAGCGGATCACAAGCACGGTGCACTGGGCGTGGCGCACAACCCGCGCAGCCGTCGAGCCGAGGAAATAGTCCTGCAGCCCGGGCCGGTGCGACGCGATGACGATGCAATCAGCGCCATGGGCATCGGCATAATCGACAATCGTGCGCCCGGCATGGCCGGTGACAACTTCCGCCTTGACGCCTTTCACCCCGCCCAGATCTGCCTTGAGCGCCGCCAGCATCTCCTCGCGGGTGTTCTCCAGCAGGCCCTCCGGCAGCTGCTGAACCACATAGCCGGGTATCTCGTCGGCCACGGTCAGCGCCGTGATCCTGCCATCCTTATCCGCCAGCAGATAGGCGGCCTCCAGAGCGCTGGCGGTGTTGGCCGCGTGATCCGGGGCAATGGGCACAAGGATATTCTTGTACATCGTGTTCCTCCTCAGTCGTTGCTCAACGTTACGCCCGCGGCCTCTGGCCTGCATTGATTGAAGTTATCCGGCGCCACGGCGCGCCTCCCACCGCAAAAGGGGCATAAGGGCCGGTCCGCGTCAGTCCGGGAACAGGGCAGCCTGCACCAGCCCGGCAACCTCATCGGCGGTGCCGCCACAGGCGATCCGGGTCCAGTCTGCGGGGTCCGCGTTGCGCTTCAGCTGCGCGCGCAGCACATCCGCGTCCGCATCCGAGGCATCCCCGGTGCGGGCGGCGATACGGCGCTCCAGTATGGTAGGGTCGCCATGCAGCCAGATCCCGTCGAACGGCACCCCCAGCCGGACAGCCAGCGCCTGCAAGGCCTCCCGGTATTCCGCCGCAAGGAAAGTCGCATCAACGATAACGCTGTGCCCAGCCTGCAGGACCTGCTCTGCCCGGTCCAGCAGCCGGGCATAGACCTCGGCGGTGACGTGCGGGCGGTAGCCTTCGGCGGGCAGCCGCTGCAGCGGAGCGGCTCCGAACAGCGCCTTGCGCTCGACATCGCTGCGCAGGTGCACCGCGCCGGGGACCGGATGAAGCACCGGCGCAATGCGCGCCGCAACCGTGGTCTTGCCGGTGCCCGACAGGCCGCCAACTGCCACCAGCCGCGGCGGCACGGCCGCCAGACAGGCCGCCGCCAGATCAAGATAACTCCGGGCATCCTGCGCGGCAGCTTCGGACTCGCGCCCCGCCATGCCCTGCACCGTGACCATCGCCCGGATCGCCGCGCGAAGGCTCAGGAACAGCGGCAGCGCGGCCAGCCCGCCAAAATCCCCAGCCGCCTGCACATAGCTGTTCAGACCCGCATTTGCCTGACTTTCCGCGCCCCGGTGCAGCAGATCCATCAGCAGAAAGCCGAAGTCATAGAAAACGTCGCAGGTGCCCAGCCGCTCATCGAACTCAAGCGCATCGAAGGGCACCACCCTGCCCTCGATCAGCACCAGGTTCCTCAGATGCAGATCGCCGTGGCACCTGCGCACATACCCCGCGGCTGAGCGTTCCGAAAGGCACGGGGCAATCTGCGCAAAAACCTGTTCGGCCCTGTCCTGAAACGCCTCCACCCTGCCGCGGCCCAGCACCGGCTCCATGCCGTGAAAGGCCTCGCGCAGCTCGTCGATGATCTCCCGGATCAGGACCGCGCCGTCCTCACTGCGCCTCTCCGCATCCGCGTGATAGGCGGCAACCGCAGTGCCAAGCCGCCCGGCCAGATCATTGGTCAGCCCGCCGGCCTCGGCAATGTTGCTCAGTTCCGCCTCCCGCGGGAAACGGCGCATCCGCAAAGCGTATTCGACAGGAACCCCCGCGCCGTCCAGCGCCAGCGCCCCGGACGCTTCGCGGGTCACCGCAATCACCCGGTCATAAATCCCGGGGGCTGCCGGGGCGTTGAGGGCAAGCTCGCGCTCCAGCACGGCCTTGCGCGAGTCAAGCGATGAGAAATCCAGATAGCTGTAGCGCACCGCCCGTTTGATCTTGAAGGCCAGGCTGCCGGTCAGGAAGACATGGGCGGAATGCGTTGTGACCACTTCAACGGGCGCGTCAGCACCGTAAGCTGACGGGCTGCTGAGAAAGGCCACCACTTCGGCCTGCTGGGTTTCTCCCGGATGCATTGGCTTACCCCCGTGGCAGATTGGCAGCGGCACAGCCGGATCAGTGGGCAAACAGAACCGGCAGCTCCGTCTGTTCGATCATCGTCCTGGTGGTGCCGCCAAACACCGCCTCGCGCAGGCGGGAATGGCCATAGGCGCCCATCACCACCAGATCCGCCCCGGCCTCGCGGGCGCGGTCCTGGATGGCGGGGCCAACGTCACGCCCGCCGCTGGGGAATTGCGACACGGTCACATTGCAGCCGTGATGGCTGAGCCATGCCGCGGCATCCGTGCCGGGGTCTTCCCCGTCCCGCTCGTCGGTCAGATCCGGGTCAAA
>NZ_JBHUPT010000067.1:0-40039 GCF_049056525.1 Leisingera coralii
GGGCCAACGTCACGCCCGCCGCTGGGGAATTGCGACACGGTCACATTGCAGCCGTGATGGCTGAGCCATGCCGCGGCATCCGTGCCGGGGTCTTCCCCGTCCCGCTCGTCGGTCAGATCCGGGTCAAAGCACCCGATCACGACCTCCTGCGCGCGGCGCATCCAGGGCAGCGCCGCATGGGCCGCGCGGGACGCGGCCAGACTGCTGTTCCAGGCCAGAAAGATGCGGCTGCAGCTGGCAAAAGGAGAGCTGTTCACAATCACCGGAACCGGCGACTGAAACAGGAGGCCGTGCAGCGCCTCCCGGAAGACTTCGTCGTTCTCCCGTACACCCTCGGCGAACTGGGCAATGTCGCAGGACATTGCGCGCTGCGCGCAAAGCAGCCGGATTTCCGCCCCCGCAGACACCGCATATTGAACATCGCCGGAACAGCCGCTTTGGGCAAGCAGCCCGTTAATTCCGGCGGCCCGGGTTTCAATGGCCGATTTCGACTCCGCGAACCGGTCGACCCAATCCGCCGGCATCGCCGCCGAGCCAAAGGCAGTTGCGCCGGACATGAAGTAGGGCCGGGCGGGCAAGGTCTCCAGCAGCAGGCAGGCCAGATAGACGTCCTGATCCCGGGCAGCCTCAGCCGCGGCGGTGACCGCCGCATCGCTGGTGTCTCTGCTGAGCACAAAAAGAGATGTTCTGCGTTGCATGGCGGGCCTCCGGCAAATGGATCGCGGCAGGCGGGCATGCACACCGCGCTGATCAGTAGATCAGGTCTGCACGCGGATGCCATGATCCCGATCAATCAGGCCCCCGATCATTCAGGCCCCCAATCATTCAGGCCTGTGCGACAGCCCTTCCCCCTTGGCGGCGGCTGGCGAAATAGCGCAGCGTCTTCAGGATCTCGGGCACCAGCAGGATGGGCAGCACCAGAAGGCCGATCAGCATCCAGTGCTCCCCTTGCAGCGGCACCGTGTGCAGCAGCACCTGCAGCGGCGGCCAGTACACTGCCGCCACCTGCGCCCCGATGGTCACCGCAAGCGCGGCCAGCAGGAACGGGTTGGTGAAAAAGCCGATCCGCCAGCACGGCAGATGCAGCGAGCGGAAGGCAAAGACGCTGGCCTTCTCGAAAATCACCATCGCGGTAAAGGCCGCGGTGCGGGCCAGATCCTCGTTCCCGTCCAGCAGATGCAGAAACAGCCACAGGCTCGCCAGCCCGGTATATAGCCCCAGGGCCAGAATGGTCAGCAAACCGGCTTTCCCAACGATCGGCGTGTCTTTGCGGCGCGGCGGGTGCTCCATCTCGTCCGGCTCGCCCTTCTCCAGCCCCAGCGCCACCGCCGTCACCCCATCGGTGACCAGGTTCATCCACAGGATCTGGGTCGCCAGGAAAATCAGCGGCCCGCCGATCAGGATGTTGATCAGCAGGGCGATGACTTCACCTGCATTCGATGACAGCAGGTAGCGCACGAACTTGCGCACATTGCCGAACTGCCGCCGCCCCTCGCCGATGGCCCGCACGATGGTGGCGAAATTGTCGTCCAGCAGCACCAGGTCCGAGGCATCCTTGGCCACATCGGTCCCCCGCACCCCCATCGAGACGCCAATATCCGCCTTCTTGAGCGCCGGCGCGTCATTCACGCCGTCACCGGTCATCGCCACGATCTGATGCTGCGCCTGCAGCGCCGACACGATCCGCATCTTGTGGGCAGGCCGGGTGCGGGCAAACAGCACCTCCCCCTGCAGAAGCTGGCTCAATTCGGCGTCTTCCATCGCTTCCAGCTCATCGCCGGTGACCGTCCTGGCGGGCGGCAGGCCCAGCTGGCCGGCAATCGCCTGCGCGGTCAGTGGGCTATCGCCGGTGATCATGATAACCCGGATCCCGGCAGACCGGGCAGCATCGATCGCAGGCCGCACCTCGGGCCGCGGGGGGTCGATCAGCCCGGCCAGCCCCAGGAACGTCATGTTTTCTTCCGCGATTGTCCCGCCTTCCGCCGCGCCCGAGGCAAGGCCAATCACCCGCAGCCCCTGCCCCGCCATCGCTTCATAGGCTTCGGTGATGCTGGCCGCTTCCTCAGCGCCCAGGCTGCGCGGGCCGTCCTGGGTCATCACCTGGCTGCAGATCCGCAGAACCTGCTCCGGCGCGCCCTTGGTAAAGACCTTTGCCCCGCCGCCGCTCTTCACCAGCACGCTCATCCGCTTGCGCTCGCTGCTGAAGGGGATTTCCGCCGCCACAGCGTCCGGCAGCGGCGGATCCGCCCAGCCCTTGTAGCCCAGGGTGACCAGCGCGCCCTCGGTCGGGGCGCCGGTCATCTCCCAATGATCGCCCTCGCGGTGCAGGCTGGCATGGGTGCAGGTCAGCCCGGCTTCCAGAACCTCCGCCAGAACGGCATCGTCCCGGGCCCCGACAACCGCGCCCTCATAGGCGATATGACCCGTCGGATCGTAGCCAGTGCCAGTGACCTGATAGATCCGGTCCAAGGTCCAGACCTGCGTCACCGTCATCTTGTTTTCTGTCAGCGTGCCGGTCTTGTCGGTGCAGATCACCGACGCCGCCCCCAGCGTCTCCACCGCCTGCAGGCGGCGGGCCAGCGCCTGCTGGCGCACCATCGCCGCCGCCCCCAGCGCCAGGGTGATGGTGACCACCGCGGGCAGCCCTTCGGGCACCATCGCCACCGACAGCGACAGGCCGGTCATGAACATCTCCGCCGTATCGCGCCCCATATAGAGCCCAAGCGCCAGAATGGCGCTGGCAATGGCGAGGGCAGCAAACCCCAGCTGCCGGGCCAGGCGGCCCAGCTGAACCTGTAGGTTGGTCTTCTTGAGGCCGACCGATCCCGTCAGCGACGCAATCTTCCCGAATGAGGTATGCGCGCCAGTGGCCGTGACCTCCGCCAGCGCCCGCCCCGCGGCCACCACGGTTCCGGCGTAAACCTCCGCGGCCTCGGCGCCGGGGGCCTTGTCGATGGGAACGGATTCGCCCGTCAGGGCGCTTTCATCCACCCGCAGCCCGGCGGCTTCCTGCAGCGTCGCATCGGCCGGGATCCGGGCACCGGCCTCCAGGATGATAAGATCACCAGGCACCAGCTCCCGCGCCTCGATCATCCGCTCGCGTCCGTCCCGCAGCACCAGCGCCTGCGGCGACAGCATGCTGCGCAGGCTTTCCAGCGCGGTCTCCGCCCGCCATTCCTGCACAAACCCCAACAGGCCGTTCAACGCAATCACCAGCGCGATCGCCAGCGTGTCGGCATATTCGCCAAGGGTAAAGGCGATGATCCCGGCCACAATCAGGATCACCACCAGGAAATTGCTGAACTGGCGGAGGAACACCAGCAGCGGCCCGGCCCGCTTGCCCCTCGGCAGCTCGTTCCAGCCGTATTTGCTGCGGGCGGCCTCTGCCTCCTGCTGTGTCAGCCCGGTCAGTGCCAGGCCGCTGCCATGCTGTTCCGTGTCCGCCATCCGCTCCGCCCCTCGGCTCCGGTTTACGGCAGCCGATTTCAGGCGCCCGTGTCAACCGGCGCTTTTACGCTACAGAGTTTGCCTCAGTGCTGGCCATGCGGCGTTTGATGCCCGGCCCTCGTTACACGCTGGCGAGCAGCCGGGGCAGCCGCTGATCAAACCCGCGCTTCACCGACGCCGCCAAGGCTTCGGGAAACTCCGCCGGCATCTCCGCCAGCGCCGCGGCAAAAGCCGCGTCCCCCTGCGCGCCGATCTCGTGGAAGATCTGCCCGATCTGCTCGCGGGAAAATCCGGCCGCCAGCCCGGTCTCTGCAAAGTGCCGCCCCGCGATGTCCGAAACCCGGTAATGCCGGTTTTTGCCGGCCCGCATCGCCAGCTTCATGTCCTTGATCTGAAGCTGCCCCGCATCCAGCGACGGCTGCACGGTCAGCACGTCATACAGCGGCGTCATCGAGAACCGCCCGCCCGGCATCAGCGCGATGCTGAAGTTCTTGGCATGGCCGTCGGTCGCCCCGATCAGCCAGAACAGGACCGCGGCCTTGAAGAAATTGGCCCGGTCGCGCAGCGGCTCGTCGCTGCCCTGCAGCAGGCCGCAGATCTCGACGATACCCGGACCGCCCTCATTCTGGTACTTGCGTGTTGGCGGCACCGACAGCGCCTGGCAGCAGTCCTCCTGCGGCAGCCGCAGCAGCCGCCCGTCCCGCGCCCGCAGCCGGTCGAAGCGTTCGATCACCAAGGCTTTGGTGCCCGCAAACTCCGCAATCTCCGTCCGCGCCGCCGGCAGGCCGAAGCCCGCCATCAGCCGCAGGCAGAAATGCTCGTTCTCGATGCTGTCTGTCAGGTCCATGCCATTTGGCAAGGTTCCGATCGCAGGTTTCAGAATATGCGTGGTCGGCGTTGTGCCGGCGGGCTCGATCCACTGGCCGCCGTGGAACAGCAGCGCGGTCTTTTCCTGTGCGCCCGCCACGGAAATCCGGAAATCCCGCTCCCGCCGGATCCCCAGCGGCGTGCGCCCCAGATCCTTCAGCAACGCGGCAATCTCCCCGTCGCTCAGCGGCTCGCCCGTCAGGGTGTCGCTGTCCTGCGGCAGCTCTCCCTCGGGCAGGAACTGCAGCGCCCCTACGCAGTCGCGCCCTATCCGGGCCAGCAGGCTGTAGGCATCCAGCCCGTCCGCCCCGACCCGTTCAGCCACCCGGCGGCGGATAGCGTCATCGTCGGGCAGCAGGTTGTCGAACACCGCAATCACCGGCGGCCCGGCATAGCGGTCCGGGCGCAGCGGCAGCGAGCGCGAGACCGGCAGCGTGTTTTCCCACGCCAGCCATTCCGGCGCATAGGCAAAGGCAAAGGCCCCGTCCGGCTCGCGGAAGAACTGCCCCACCTTGCGGCGGTTCATGTAGACGTCCAGAGGCGCATAGGTGCGCTTGCGCCCCATCAGAAAATATCCTCCAGATCGCCGGGCTTCATCTTGCTGCGCGGCACGATGTGGAGTTCGAGGTCAAGCGCCGCCAGCAGATCAAAGACCGTCTCCAGCTTGGCACCGCTGCTGCTGGTCTCGATGTTCGACACCGTGCGCTGCCAGACGCCTGCGCGGGCGGCCAGCTCGCCCTGCGTCAGCCCCTGCGCCTTGCGCGCATTGCGCAACACGGTGCCGATATCCTTGGTGGTGCGGGCAATCTGGTCCATTGGCATGATCCTTTCGCGACAAATATGATCACAGGATCATTTTCCGTCAATATGCTCTATGGATCATAAATGAAAAATATAACACTTAGATCATGTTATGTCTCTATGAACTCCGGCTCATACCAGAAACCGGGGCCGCCGGTCATGACCCGTTGCGGCATTGTCAGGCTATTGGAGTTTGAACGCCTGCATGCTCTTCCTCCATGCTGAAAATAAAAGACTTGTCCCGGATCAAAGGCTTCCGTTCTCCGCGGAGCGTTATTGGCTGGGCCGTACGGGCCTGCAACAGACTCGCCCTGAGCCTGCGCGACCTAGAGCACCTTATGGCGGAACGTCGTGTAATGGTTTCGTATGAGCCGATCCGTGACTGGGTGAACCGGTTCGGCTTCCAGTTTGCCGCCAATGCTGGCCGGAGCGTCCGGCACAGAACACCGCCAGCACAAAGGGTTGAACAACCGGAGCGAGGCGTCTCATCGGCACATTCAGCCGCGCAAGAAGGTCATGGGCCGTTTCAAATCCCCGCGCCGGGCACAGCGATTTCTATCCGTACACGATCAGATCGCCAACTTGTTTCCCCCAGCCGCCACCGCCTGTCCGCCGGATCCCACCGCCATGCGAGCTCCGATGCGCTCGGCCTGTGGACAGGAAGGCCAAAGAGCGGATGGCCTGATTGCTGACGGTCAGCCAATGGTTTGTTCGCGCGACAACAACCTGACAAAGCCCCCGGATTAAATGATGTCCAGAGACACTTTCACCCGGTCCATCACCACCGAGGAGGTGAAACGGCTGACATTGGACTCGTCAAAGAAATACTCCTGGGTAAAGGCTTCGTATTCCTTGATATCCTTGACGATGACCACCAGGATGAAGTCGGCCTCGCCGGTGGTGTAATAGCATTGCTGAACCTGCTGGGCCTTGCGCATCTTGCGCTTGAAGGCATCCAGATGCATCCGGCTTTCCCGCTCCAGCACCACCTGCACGATCACCGTCATCTCCCGCCCCAGCCGGGCCGGAGAGAGAATGGCGATTTCCTTCTCGATCACCCCGGTGTCGCGCAGCTTTTTCAGCCGCTTCTGAACCGCGGGCGCGGACAGCCCTACCTCGTGGCTGATGGCTTCGGCGGTCAGTTGCGCGTTGGCCTGGATCAGCCGCAGAATGTCGTGGTCTTTGTCATCCATGGCCGAGTTTTCGTCCGGTGCGGCCGGTTTGACAACTTGTTTCGTCAATTTCCCCAGCAAATTTGCGCCCTGCCCGCGTGGCCGGCAGGCAGCGCCAGTCCTGCCTAAGGCCCCGATTGACTTAAGCCTGCGGCTGCATTTTCAGATTTTTCGATCTTTTAACGCGATCGAAGGCCGCCGCCCGGCCTTCGTTACCGGATTATTAGGGCATCCGCGGAACACTCACAAAATCAAGCGCCCGGTCCGCGGCCTCCAGGCGCGGGCCGGGTACCGTTTCTGTCCGGCGCGAGCAGTGACCAGCGGTTGTCGCGGAGTGTTCTATGAGTAACGGTTTAAAATCCCTGCAATTCAAGCTGACCATTCCGGCTTCCCTTGTCTTGCTTCTGTGCCTTCTGGCAGGCTGGCTCACAATTCCGCAGGCCATCGAACGAAACACCATCAGCACTGCATCGCAAGCCGCCTTGCAGACGGTCAGTCAAATCAGGTCGCTCCACGGAAATTATGCCCGCTATGCTGGCGGTGACACGATAGCGTCTGATGCCTTGAACGGCGAACGCGAGATCTCCTTCTCACTCTACAGCCTCGATCCCGTTTCTCAGCTGGCCAGCCGGGAGGTGGATGAATTCATGCAGGCGGCCTGGGATTACCTGAGCAGCAATCCCGAAGGCTCATTCGTCAGGTCAGAGACCCGGGGCGGAGAAACCTTGCTGCGGGCTGCGGTGGCCGGCCGGATTGCGGCAGAGGGCGGGGACGTGCCTGTTGTCATCGAATCCCGGCAGGATATCTCCGGGCCTCTCCTGGCCTCAGCTGGCACGGCACGCTGGATCCTCACCGGTCTGACACTTGGCAGCGGGCTCCTTCTGGCGGCAGCCTTCCTTGCGGCCCATTCTCTCTCCCGGCTGCTCAGGCAGACCAGCGCGGGCATCCAGGCTGTTGCCGCGGGAGATCTGGACCACCCATGTGAGGACGCAAAACGGAACGACGAAATCGGTGCAATTCACCGGGCAATTATTACGATACAGGCAGATTTGAAGGCAGCCCGGACCGCGCAGGAAGAAAACGGCGGATCGCACTCGGAGCAGCAGCAGCGGGACGTTGTCGATGCCCTGCGGACCGGTCTTTCGCGCCTGTCCAAGGGGGACTTCACGTACCAGATCACCGGCCCCTTCCCGGAGGAGCACGACGGGCTTCGAAAGGACTTCAATCTGACCGCCAGCACGCTGAGCTCCACCGTGGCTCAAGTTGTGGAGGCTTCCAGCAGCATCCGCAGCGGCGCCGCCGAGATCAGCCAGGCCTCCGACGACCTGTCGCACCGCACCGAAAGCCAGGCGGCCACGCTGGAGCAGACCGCCGCGGCGCTGGATCAGCTGACCGCGTCGGTGAAATCCGCCGCCGAGGGCGCCCGCAGCGTCGAGGCCACCATGGAGGAGGCCCGGGCCGAGGCGGAGGGCAACCATGGAGTGGTGCAGGACGCCGTAGCCGCGATGGCCGAGATAGAGCAGAGCTCGAACCGTATTTCCAAGATCCTTGGCGTGATCGACGACATCGCCTTCCAGACCAACCTGCTCGCGCTCAACGCAGGTGTCGAGGCGGCCCGTGCAGGCGAGGCCGGCAAGGGCTTTGCGGTCGTCGCATCTGAAGTACGGGCGCTGGCGCAGCGCTCTGCCGATGCCGCCACCGAGATCAAGACATTGATCGGAGACAGCTCCAGAAATGTGCAGCAGGGGGTCGATCTGGTCGGCAAGGCCGGCGGCGCGCTGCAAAGCATCGTCGAGCGGGTCACCCAGATCTCGCAGCTGGTGTCCGGCATTGCCGAAGGCGCGGCCGAACAATCGACCGGGCTGAGTGAAATCAACGCTGGCGTCACCCAGCTGGACCAGGTGACCCAGCAGAACGCAGCGATGGTAGAGCAGGCCACCGCGGCCGGCCACATGCTGAACTCCGATGCTACCAAGCTGGCGGAGCTGGTTGCCGGGTTCCGTGCCGCAGGCGGCAGTCCAGCGGCCGCTGCTGCCGGACCGGCCGCTCCGCCCCGGCCAACGGCGCATGGGGAGGACACCTGGGAGATCGAGTCCAGCCCAGCCCCCGCAGCGGCCGCCCGCAATCTCTGGCAGGATTTCTGAACCCGAACCCCGGGCACCTCTTGCAGCGGCCATTGTTCTGAGCTGAATTGCGAAAGCCAGGAAAACCCGGCTTGTGCGGCTAGGCCTAGTTAAAGCCGTCCATGACGCGGCCCGGCGCCTGCCGGCCGGAAGTGACCGCGACTGCCATAACATCCGTTCCCAGCAGCCTGCCCGGAAATAGCCCCATCTGCAGCCCGGCGGCGCACACGCGGTTCTATCCACGACGGCTCCGACCAAAAGGCAATGACCCCGGCGAGCAGTTGGGTGATCTCCAGAAGGTTACGCCAACTCTGGCGCAGCCTGCGGGCCAGTACCCGAACACTCCGCAGCGCTCCTGCAGAAACATCAAATGCGAATGTGTCCTAGATGGACGGTTTGCGTCACCGGACTCCGAACCCGCCCGAAAGATACAAGCCAAATGCCGATAATAATAAGGTGGAACATCTCTTAGTCTTCGAAACGCCCAAGCTTCAAATTTGCGGCAGTATGTTCCCCCTTATTCCAAAAATCTTTATTTGCGATGGCGTTGCGGTACACACTTTCTCAGGATTTTCCTGATTAACACTCCTGTATACGCCCCCTGCAACCGGGGGCGCCGCCGACTGCAGGAGACTTTCGCCAATGCCCCGGACCACGAAACTGCCGCTGAAACTGAAACTGCCGCTGATCATGGTGGCGCTGACCGGTGCGTTCCTCGTCACCGTGTCGCTGCTGATCTACTCAATGGCTGAGCGCAGTATCCGCGAAAACGCCTTTGCCGCGCAGGAGATCGAGGCCAAGTCCGGCGCCCAAGCGCTGGAGTTCCTGATCAAGGCCGCGCGCTCCGATGTATCGAGCCTGGCGGGCCAGCCGGCGGTGTTCCGGGCGATCGGCAATTTTGAGCGGGTGATCGGCATGGTCGAGGAAGACGACCCTATCGCCTATCTGAAACAGACCTATGCCGAGGCGAACCCGCATCCCGCCGACCAGCGGGAGAAGCTGACGGACGCGGGCGACGGCAGCTATTACAACCAATCGCATGTCACCTATCACCCGACCTTCCTGCAAAGCCTGCGCCTCAACGGCTATCAGGATCTCTACCTGATCAGCGCCAAGGGGCAGGTGGTCTATTCGGTGAAGAAGCAGGGTGACTTCCTGACGGACATTCAGCCCGGCAGCAGCAGCGGGCTGGCCCAGGTGTTTCAGGCCGCGCTGCAGGCAGAGGCGGGCACCGTGGTTGCGGCAGATTTTTCCGCCTACAGCCATAGTGCGGACGGCGTCGCCGCCTTCATGGCCGCCCCGGTGTTTTCCAAACGCAAGGAGGTGGTCGGGGTTATCGCGGTGCAGCTGGGCACGGCAGGCGTGGTCAACGCGCTGACCAGCAACCTGTCGGGCGGCACCCATCAGAACATCTTTGTCGTCAGCAGCGATGGCCTGGCCCGCAGCCCGTCTTCGGTCGACGGGCTGTTTCCGGTGCTCAAGGCTATGCCGGACACACCGCAGATCCAGGCCGCCAAGACCCGGGAGGCGGGCCAGTTCGAGGCAGTGGCCTCCTCTCTCGGCGAGCGCGCCATAGCCCTGGCGATGCCGCTGGACTTGCCGGGGTTTGACTGGTCGCTGGTGCTGGAAACCGATGAGCGCGCCGCCTTTGCCGTGGTCGAGCGGATCCGCCTGACCGCAGCCGGGCTGACCGGTGCGGCGCTGCTGGCGGCCATCGGCGTTTCCTGGCTTGCAGCGCGCAGCGTCACCCGGCCGATCCATGCCCTGCGCGAAGCCACCAACGCGCTGGCGGACAGCAATTACGATACCGCAATCGACGGCCGCGACCGCGGAGACGAGCTGGGCGACCTGGCGCGCAGCCTCGACAGCTTCCGCGGCAAGCTGAAAGACGCGGACGCGGCCGCGGCACGCGAAGTGGAGGCCGCGCGCCATACTGCGGCGGTGGTCGACAGCATGAGCGCGGCGCTGTCCGAACTGCAGCGCGGCAACCTGGCCTGTGACATCCAGGCGCCGTTTGCGGGCCAGTACGAGGCGCTGCGGGAAAACTTCAACCGCAGCCTCGAGAAACTCCGCAGTTCGATGGCCCAGGTTGTCGGCGCGGCTGAGAATGTCGGGCGCTTCTCCGAAGAGCAGCGCGGCGCCGCCACCGAAATGGCGCACCGGACCGAAAGCCAGGCGGCGACACTGGAGGAGACCGCCGGCGCCATCCGCGAACTGACGGAGGGAATCCGCTCGACTGCGGAACGGGCGGGCAAGATGGACGAAACCATGCGCGGTGCCCGCAGCGAAGCGGAGCAAAGCACAGAGGTGGTGACTTCGGCGGTGGAGGCAATGGACCAGATCCAGGAAGCCTCGTCGGAAATCTCCAAGATCATCAACATGATCGACGATATTGCCTTCCAGACCAACCTGCTGGCGCTGAACGCCGGAGTGGAGGCCGCGCGTGCGGGGCCGGCGGGAGCCGGGTTCGCCGTGGTCGCCTCCGAAGTGCGGGCGCTGGCGCAGCGGGCCTCCAATGCGGCCGGTCAGATCAAGGGGCTGACCAGCGCCAGCGAAGAACACGTGGCCAATGGGGTTTCGATGGTCGGCCGCGCCGGCGATGCGCTGACCAGCATCATCGAGCAGGTGTCGGCAGTGTCCGGCCTGGTCACCGACATTGCTGACGGCGTGCGCGCCCAGTCCCGCGGGCTGGAGAAAATTGACGGCGCCATGCATCAGCTCGACAGCATGACCCAGCAGAATGCGGCCATGGCAGAGGAAGCTGCGGCGGCCAGCCAGCTGCTGCAGAATGAATCGCACAGCCTGACCGGAATCGTCAGCAGCTTCGATCTCGGCAGCGCCAGCCCTGCAGCCCGTCACGCTGCGCCGCAACGGCTGAGTGCCTGATCCTGCCGGCCGCAAACAGCTGGCGGCCGGCGCCCTCTGCACTTGGAATGCTTTCCCACGGGGGAAGCTGCGGCGCCTTTAGGCGATAGACACCCGCACCCTTGGCCGGTTTCAGCCCCGGCGTCCTGTTCGGCCAGAGGCTTGGACACTGTCGCTATGGGCACCCGCAGAGATCGCTCACTGCACTGCCCGCTCATAGCAGGCCATGCGCAGGGTGCCCCTGTTTGCACCCCAAACCGGCAGCTGTCCGGAGAGCCAACTCCCGGACATTGCTGGTGCCGCGACCGTTAACGCCAGGCTGAGCATCCTCCGTCTGGCGTCGTTCCGGCGAGCCGGCCGGACAGGACGCTTACCTTGAGGCTGCCGGCCAAGCCGGAGCGCCGGCAAGCGGAATGCCTTTGAAGAGCCCGAGGGGGCTGGAGGCACGGCAGATCTGCAACTGAAAATCGGCCAGCCGCTTGTAATTGTGGAATACTTCCTTTGCCCCCTCTGCCAGCAACGGGAAATCGGCGGCAGACACAGCGTCAAGCAACTGGCACAGGAACCGCCAGGCCTCCGCTTCGCGGGGCATAAGAAAGGACTTGGGGGCGGAGGGGACAGCGCGTCTGACCGGCTTGGCAAGCGACGCCGCTCCGAAAGCGGACCCATGGATGACATAAAGCGCCCCGAGAAGGCCCGCCTCAGTGCCCAAATGCGATTGTCCGGGCTGCGGCGTCAGGTCCTCCGTATCGCCCAGGTCCCTCTCCAGCGCCTGGAGATGGTCGGAAAGGGAGAGCTCCGGCCAGATCTGCCGGCGGTCACGGCTGGCCTCGACCACACCCGCCGCCGAATAAGTCACCGCTGCGGTTGCCCTCAGCTCCTGATAGGTAAGGTCCGGCTCCGGCAAGCGCCGGTAGAGCGGATGCGCGTGCAAGTCCAGATGCAGGCGGTGCGTTGCCTCACGAAGCCACAGGCGTGCGGGCACTCCGGATGCGTCTTCAGGGCGCGTCATTGCAGCGGAACCTTCGGCAATTCCATGACAAAGCGTGCGCCGGCCTCAAAGGCCTTGTCGGCATAGATGCGCCCGTTATGCAACTTGGCGATTTCGGCGCAGATCGACAGGCCGAAACCGGATCCTTCGGCCTTGTCATCCGTCACCAGCCGCTGGGACGGTTCAAAGATCCGCTCGGCATATTGCGGCGGGATGCCGGGGCCATTGTCCTCAATCAGAATGCGATGACAGCTGCAGTCTTCCTCCGCCGTAACTGCAATCTGAAGCGGCCTTTCTTCAGAACGGCCGTATTTGAGCGCGTTCCCGATCAGATTCAGGAAAATCCGGATCAGCAGGTCCGGCGCCGCAACGCAGGACGGCAGTACACCGATCCGGATTTCAGCGGCCGCCGACGAAATGTCATGATTCAGCAGTTCACTGGCCTGCTGCGCCAGCGGGCCGAGGTCCACATTCATCATTTTCGGTTTCTGCTCCTGCAGGACAGCCAATTCCAGCAGGCTTTCGGTCAGCCGCTGCAATTTCTGCGCCTGCTGCGCAGCAAGGTGCCGGTGCTCTTCCACGCTTTCGGGGTCCGCCTCGTCCTCTTCCATCCATTGCAGCGCCGAACTTATTCCCCGCAACGGCGCCTTGAGGTCGTGCGCCGCCATATGCGCAAAGCGGCGCAGCGATGAATTTTCCTCCTTCAGCAGAAGCTGGGATGAGATAATGTCCAGAAACTCCTGGAAGATTTCGCGCGCCGCCTGCAGTTCGGCTTCCTCCCAGGGCAGGCTCTGATCGTCGTGTTCATCAACCCATTTGTCGAAGGACGTCCGCGGCCCCAAGGTGACACCCGTCTTTTCATCCGCCACCATCTTGGCATCCGGGCGCCCGGCCCATGTCACCTTTTGCGTGATTGGCCCGCGGAACCAAAGCAGCTGGCAGACCCGGTGCACAACGATCGGCTGAACCAGCACCCCGCAGGCGGAGTCCTTGTAAGGCGCCGATTCGGGATAGATGGACTGCAGCGAAATCGTCTGAAACTGGTCTTCACCGCTCAGGTTGTCCTTGGTCCATCGGATCAGATCGCGGATGAACTCCGGCGGCGGCGTCTCTCCTGATGTATGAAGGTTGAGCCCATATTGAAAAGCGAAGCCATCGGCGCGCAGGAACTTCTGCAGCACCGGGACAAGTGTTTTAATCACGTCCTCGACATCGCCGGTTTGGCGCAGCTCGGCTGCGAAGCTGCTTTCGATCCGCCGCAACTGCGAGATCATGTCAGCGGTTTCGGTGCGTTGCGCCTGATCGTAGCGCAGCATGAGCGCGGTGGCGATTTCCTGTGCCAGGGTCCAGCTGTCCGAAGGCACAATCGCTTCTTCGACATGATGGCAGGCAATCAACCCCCATAGTTTGCCCTTGTCCAGCAGGCTGCAGGAGAAAGACGAAGACGCGCCGATATTGCGCAGATAGGCGGTGTGCATCTCGGACACTGCGCGCCCCATTGACCATGTCATGTCCAGTTCGCCGGCCTGATCCTCAAGCGCCCGGATCGCGACATTCTCATCCTGAACCGACCCCACGAAGCGGTAGGGCACGATCCTCATCAGCTCCCGGACCTGCTTGGGGATATCGGTATTGGGAAAGTGCATTCCCAGCATGGCCACCATCCGGCCGTCCCGCGATTCCGCCATCGTCGCGCCCGACCAGTCGGGCAGGAACCGGTAGACCTTGACCCGGGACATACCGGTCAGATCGCGCACGGCATTGGCAGCGACCTGCATCGCCTCCTCGAAGGTCACCGCGCCCATGATCTGCGAACAGGCCGACCCGCAGCGCCGCATCCGCTTGCGCACCAGTGCCGGCGAGGGCGCTTCGTTGCGGATGAACTCGACGAAGCGGCGGCCGGCATGGGCATGGGTCACGACGTCATAGACCGCGTCACCTGCCTCGATCTGCGCGTCCAGAACTTCGTGGGAAATGCGCGGGCTGTCCGCCAGTTCCGCCAGCTGTTCGGCTATTTCCTCCGACAGCACCTCAACACCGGCGCCAAGCAAGGCCTCGGCCGGTTTGCCCAGGATTTCCTGCAGGTTCTCCGAGGCGCCGACAACGCGTCCGTCGCGGTGGTCAAGGACCAGCAAGCCAGTGCCTTTCTGGACCATGCCCATCAGGTGGACCGGCTCGCGGTCGCAAGTATCGAGGGTGGACGCCGGCGTACGTTCAAAGAAACGAGAGAGAGAAAGGTTCATGAGCAATACCTCGCTGGACCAGCCACAACCTAAAAGGCGAGCGTGAATCAACAATTAACGCTAAACGTGTATTCTCCCGGCACTGCCGAATCCGGGATGGCCGGCCGGGTCAGGAGCGGCGGGTCCTGGCAAAGTGGCACATGACCGAAGGAATGCTGAGGAAATGGAGAACTGCGGCCAGCAAACAGGCAGCACACGCCAGAGGCGGGCTTGTGTTAATACGGCTGGGAGCGGCCGCTGAAAGGCCGGAAAGCATTCAATATCTGAAGAAAGCCCGCATGCTGCGTTTGCCCCGTATTCACAACATAAACCATGAGTGTGAGGGCCTCTGGCAAAAACAGGACATTGTCTGAACTGGCCAGGTGAACGTCAGGCTGCGGGACGACCGCCGGGCAGACGCCGGGTTGAACTACGCCCCGGCCAAGGAGACAGAACCCGGCCTGCAGGGCCACCGGGCCGGCAATATTGCCTGCCCGGTGGTGAAGGTGCTGTCAGCTGCGGTCAGAAATGAGCCGACCGCGACGCAGCCGGCTTTTCCAGCGGCGGCGCGAATTTGGTCAGGTCGATCCCTTCCACGGCTTCCTTGTATTCATCCATGCTGGGGGTTCGGCCGAGGATAGCAGACAGGACAACAACCGGCGTCGAGGCCAGCAGGGACTCGCCCTTCTTGTCTGCCGAATCTTCCACGACCCGCCCCTGGAACAGGCGTGTGGACGTGGCCAGAACCGTATCGCCTTTCGCGGCCTTCTCCTGGTTGCCCATGCAGAGGTTGCAGCCCGGACGCTCCAGATACAGGATATTCTCGTATTCCGTGCGGGCCGTGCTTTTCGGCATCAGGTCATCGAACTCAAAGCCGGAATAACGCTGCAGGATTTCCCAGTCGCCCTCTTCTTTCAGTTCGTCGATGATGTTGTAGGTCGGCGCCGCCACAACCAGGGGCGCGTTGAACGCGACCTTGCCGGATTTCTTCTCCAGGTTCTTCAGCATCTGCGCGACGATTTTCATGTCGCCCTTATGCACCATGCAGGAGCCGACAAAGCCCAGGTCGACCTTCTTGTCCCCGCCATAGTAGGAAACGGGACGGATGGTGTCGTGGGTGTAGCGCTTGGACACATCGGCGTTGTTCACATCGGGGTCCGCAATCATCGGCTCGTCGATTGCGTCCAGGTCAACGACGACTTCGGCGAAATACTTGGCATTTTCATCCGGAGCCAGGGCCGGCTTCTCGCCGGACTTGATCTCGGCGATGCGCTTGTCGGCCTTGTCGATCAGCCCTTGCAGCGTGCCGGCCTCGTTTTCCATGCCCTTGTCGATCATCACCTGGATGCGCGACTTGGCCAGCTCCAGCGAGCCCACCAGCGTGTCGTCGTTGGAGATGCAGATCGAGGCCTTCGCCTTCATCTCTGCGGTCCAGTCGGTGAAGGTGAAGGCCTGGTCGGCCAGCAGGGTACCGATGTGCACTTCGATCACGCGGCCCTGGAAGACGTTGTCGCCGTGCTGTTGCAGCATCTGCGCCTGGGTGGCGTGCACCACGTCGCGGAAGTCCATGTGATCCGCCATCTTGCCCTTGAACGTCACCTTGACCGACTCCGGGATCGGCATGGTCGCCTCGCCGGTTGCCAGCGCCAGCGCCACGGTGCCGGAGTCGGCGCCAAAGGCCACGCCCTTGGACATACGGGTATGGCTGTCGCCGCCGATGATGATGTCCCAGTCATCCACGGTGATGTCGTTCAGCACCTTGTGGATCACGTCGGTCATCGAGTGATATACCCCTTTCGGGTCCCGCGCCGTGATCAGGCCGAACTTGTTCATGAATTTCATGAGCTTGGGGATGTTGGCCTGCGCCTTCAGATCCCAGACGGAGGCGGTGTGGCAGCCGGACTGATAGGCGCCGTCCACGGTCGGCGAGATGACGGTCGCGGCCATCGATTCCAGTTCCTGCGCGGTCATCAGGCCGGTGGTGTCCTGCGAGCCCACGATGTTGACCTTGACGCGGGCATCGGAGCCTGCGTGCAGCACCGTGTCCCCGGCCACGCCAACAGCGTTCTTGTTGAAGATCTTCTCCACCGCCGTCAGGCCCTGGCCTTCGTGCGAGACGACCTTGGACGGTGCAAAGACCGGCGCCGGCTCGACGCCCAGGGTCTCGGCAGCAAAGCTCTGCAGCTTCTTGCCGAACACGATGGCATAGGAGCCGCCGGCCTTCATGAATTCGACCTTCTGCGGGGTGAAGGCAGAGGAGACATCTGCCAGCTCTTCGCCGCTGTCAGCGCTGCAGAGCTTCTTGGTCTTGGTGTTGATCGACAGAACGGTGCCCGTTTCGACGGAGTATTTCTGCTCCAGGATCGGGTTGCCGTCGTTGTTCAGGATCGGATTGCCATCGGAGTCCGTTTTCTTGACCCAGTTCTTCAGGTCGAGCCCGATGCCGCCGGTGACACCGACGGTGGTCAGGAAGATCGGGGAGATGCCATTGGTGCCTGCCACAACCGGTGCGATGTTCACGAACGGCACATAGGGGCTGGCCTGCTTGCCGGTCCACAGCGCGACGTTGTTGACGCCGGACATGCGGGAGGATCCCACGCCCATGGTGCCCTTTTCAGCAACCAGCATCACGCGTTTGCCCGGGTGCTGCAGCTTCAGCGCCTCGATTTCCTGCTGCGCCTTTTCGGAGATCAGGCATTTACCGTGCAATTCCCGGTCCGAGCGGGAGTGCGCCTGGTTGCCGGGGGACAGCAGGTCAGTGGAGATATCGCCTTCGGCGGCGACATAGGTAACCACCTCGATGTTTTCGTCAATGTCCGGGAGCTTGGTGAAGAACTCGGCCTTGGCGTAGCTTTCAAGGATGTCCTTGGCGATACCATTGCCGGCTGCGAAAGCTTCCTTCAGGCGGTCCGTATCTGCCTCATACAGGAAGACCTGCGTTTTAAGCACTTCGGCAGCTTGCCCGGCCACCTCAGCATCATCGCCAAGCGCCAGATCCAGCAGAACCTCAACCGACGGGCCGCCCTTCATGTGGGACAGCAGTTCAAAGGCAAAAGCGGTGGAGATTTCCGGAACATCGGCTTCGCCCAGGATGATCTCTTTCAGGAACTTCGCCTTGACGCCGGCCGCGCTCGTGGTGCCGGGCAGCGTGTTGTAGATCAGATAGTTCAGGGAATCGTCGCGGTGGGCGTTGCCGCTCTCCTTGATCTGAGCGATGAGCTCTTCAACCAGAGCGCCGTCGTCGATGGGCTTGGGGTTCAAACCCTGCTCTTTGCGCGTTTCGATCTCATTCAGGTAGTCTGTGTAAAGGCTCATGGCTGTCCCGGCGAGTAAGCGTTAAAAGGAGCTCGCGCCCCGGGCCCCGGCCGTAGCCGGCGAACCCCGGGATGCTATTTGTATGCCGCGGTATACGAAAAGATCCCGGATTGCAATATGGCGATCAGTGGCAAGTTGCCCCACTTGCTTGCGCGGGTGCTGCGATACCGGGCTTGGCAACTGGCACAGCGCCAGCCTCGCGTCGCGGCATCCGGCGCGTATTTGCCAGATTGAAGCATTTTTTCAAACGTGACGAAACCACGCAGAGGTGCCGGGGGATAGGGTCAAGGCATCGGCGCCGGATCGAAACTGCTCGCCAATAGCTCCTGCACGATCGGGTTGGGAAACCGGCGCCGCAGGGTGATGGCGTAAAACGTCTCCTTGATCTTCGGATGCTCCTTGGCTTCCACCAAACGGCCGGAGGTCAATTCATCCTGGACCACAATCGGCGCCACCAGCGCCAGACCGATGTTTTCCCGCGCCAGCAGGCGCATCATCGCCATGTCATCCACTTCTGCGGCCACCTGCGGGCGCACCGACAGCCGGCTGGCCATGGCATCGAATGCCGTGCGCACGGTGTTGTCGGTGGTGGGCAGAATGAACGGGTGCGCGCCAAGCAGTTCCTTGATGGGACAGTCCGGGTTGAACCGTTCCGGGGAGCCGACAATGCTGACGGCTTGCTCGGCAATCTGATGGGTTTCATAAGGGGCCAGGCTGTCGCCCGGCGGCTCCCGGTTCATCAGCACCAGATCGAGATTGAGGGTCCCCAGCCCCTCCAGCAGTTCGGTAGGGCTGCCGGACCGCAGGATCACCTCCACATCCGTCCGCCCCAGAATCGGCCGCAGGAAGCCGGTCTGGAAATTGCGCGACAAGGTGGCCAGCGCCCCCACGCGCAACGCCTGACGGGTGCGGCCTGTCTCCTGCAATGTGGCGACAAGCTCCTGCCCGGTGGTGAAAATCGCGTCGGCATGGTCCAGGGCGATCCGGCCCGCCTCGGTCAGATGCAATTGCCTGCCGCGGCGTGCGAACAGCGCATGCCCGAGCCTTTCTTCCAACTGCTTGATTTGAACGGACAAAGCAGACTGCGACAAGTTCAGCTGCTGCGCCGTACGGGTCAGGTTCCCGTCGTGCGCAACAGCCCAGAAATAGCGCAGGTGGTGATAGTTCAGCGGCATATAGTTCTATTTATTAGAACGTAAACAAATAAACAATGTATTTTTTACAACTAATCTCTTGCCCTATTTCCGTCGGGAGAGCGATTCCGCCTGCTGAGACCGAGGAAATTGAACCATGAGTTACCTGTTTCTGCCACTTCTGAGCCCGCTCATCCTGCTGGCAACAGCGGCCTATGCGCGCCAGCATCCCGGCCGCCGCCCGGGCCTGCTACCCAAGCTGGCTGAATGGGCAGCGCTTGCCGCCCTTGCCGTTTCGGCAGCTGCAGCCAGTCTGCTTCTTGTTGAGGGACCGGGAACGTCTGCACTGATCGGCCTGTGGGGTACAGGAATTTCTGTCCGGCTGGACGCGGTCAGCGCCACGATGCTGGTGCTGGTGAGCTTCATCGGCTGGATCGTCATGCGCTACTCGGCCACCTACATGGATGGCGAAGCGCGCCAAGGCGCGTTTACCGGCTGGATGTCAGCCACCCTGGCCGCGGTTCTGCTGCTGGTGATGTCAGGCAACCTCATCCAGCTGCTGGCAGCCTGGGTGGCAACCAGCCTTCTGCTCAACCGCCTGCTCCTGTTCTACCCGGAACGCACAACCGCCCGCCGCGCCGCGCGCAAGAAGGCGTTTGTTGCCCGGGCAAGCGAATTCGCGCTGGCATGCGCAGTGCTGCTGCTGGTCCTGACCTACGGCACATCCGACATCTCCACGATCCTGGCCGCCGCGCAGCCCGGCCCGGCAACGGCCTCTGCTACTCTGCTGATCGCCCTGGCTGCGGTGCTGGCCTCGGCGCAGTTCCCGGTCCACGGCTGGCTGACCGAAGTGATGGAGGCCCCTACCCCGGTCTCGGCCCTGCTGCATGCGGGCGTCATCAATGCCGGCGGCTTCCTGCTGATCCGGTTCGCCGATGTGATGCTGGCCGCGCCGGGCGTGATGGCGCTGCTGGTGATGCTGGGCGGGTTCACGGCGCTGTTCGGCGGGCTGGTCATGCTGACCCAGGCCGCGGTCAAGACCTCGCTGGCCTGGTCCACCATTGCGCAGATGGGCTTCATGGTCATGCAGTGCGGCCTGGCGCTGTTCCCGCTGGCGCTGCTGCACATCGTGGCGCATTCGCTGTATAAAGCGCACGCCTTCCTCAGCGCGGGCGAGGCGGTCCGCAATGTTGCCGCCATCCGCCGTCCGGGCCCGGTCGCGGTGCCAAGCGCCCGCAACGTGCTGCAGGCCTTTGCCATCGGCATCGTGATGTACGGACTGATCGGAGCGGTGTTCGGCTTTGACGGCAAGTCGGTTCAGGCCATCGCCCTGGGCGTGATCCTGATCTTCGGCGTCGCCTACATTCTGGCGCAGGGCTTTGCCGATGCGGCCCCCGGCGCGCTGACCCGCCGCACCGTGATCTATGCCTCCGCAACTTCGGTCAGCTACTTCCTGCTGCAATCGCTGGCCCAGTACATGACCGCAGGCACGCTGCCGCCGGCCCCCGCCCCGGGTCCGCTGGAATGGGCGCTGATCGTTCTGGCGCTGATCAGCTTTGGCGCGGTGGCCGTGGCGCAGGCAACCTTCCCGCTCTGGGCTACGCACCCCGCCGCCGCCGGCCTGCGCGTGCATCTGTCCAGCGGGCTTTATGCAAACGCGATCTTCGACAAGCTGCTGGACGGCTGGTCGAACCGGAAAACCGCCTGAAACGGAGCAAGACATGTTTACCAAGCACGAAACCTACCCTGCTGCCCTGCTGGAACTTGTCGCCGAGGCGAACAAGGCCGTGAAAGCGATCCCGCCGCTGTTCCCGCTGTCCTCCAGCGTTGCGGTCAACCCCTTCCTCGGCCAGACCGGTGAACCCCTGGCGGTGGCGGCAGCGCGCATGGCGCGTGTCGCGGGCACCCGGATCACACCGGAGCGCGCGCACTGGGCCGCCAAATTCGACGCCGGAGAAATGGGGGAAGAGGACCTGCGCGACGCCCTGGCCAGTGCCGAAGGCCGCTTTGGCCAGCCGGACCTGCAAGACGTCAAGGACGCGCTCCGGACCGAAAGCGCCCCGCTGAGCGCACTGCCGACGGTGGCGGAGCTGGCGGCAGATGTGTCCGGCATCGATTGGCCCGGCCTGATCGAGGAGCGCATCGGCGCCTGGGCGTCCAGCCATTTCGACCAGGGGCAGGCCCTGTGGCAGCCCAACCGCACCGGCGGGGCGTTCAGCGCCTGGCGTGAATTCGCTTCCCGCGATCTGACCCCGGAAATCCATGGGCTCAAGGGCTTCGGTGCCTTTGTTGCCGCCACCAACCGGTCCCACTGGCGGGCGATCGGGCGGGCGTCCGAAGCCCTCGGTGTGTCGGCCGAAGCCGCTGGCACCGCATACCACAGGTGGCTGATCACCCTGGGCGGCTGGGCTCAGTACGCACGCTATCTGCTGTGGCAGGCGGAACTGGACGGCCAGGCGGACAACACCGCGGCTGAGCTGCTGGCGATCCGGATGGTGTTCGACGAGGCGCTGTTCCATCTCTACAAGGACGAGATTGCCGGGCGTTGGGCAGAGGTTGCCGCACAGCATGAAATGCCCGTCACCCCCAGCCGGGATCTTGTCATCGACGCGGTGCTTCAGGACGCCGCCGAGCGGGCGCAGCAGCGCAAGCTAGCCAATGTCCTGGACACACGGCAGCCGCGCCGGACTGAGGGGCGCCCGGCGGTGCAGGCCGCCTTCTGCATCGATGTGCGCTCCGAGGTCTTCCGCCGGATGCTGGAAGCACAGGATGCCGGGATCGAAACCATCGGGTTTGCGGGCTTCTTTGGCCTGGCCAGCGCGCATCAGGCCGCTGGTTCGGACGTGATCGAGTCCCGCGGCCCGGTCTTGCTGCAGGCCGGTGTGAAATCCAAGGCCGCTGAGCCGGACACAAGCGATCAGCAGCGCCGCTATGCGGCGCGGGCCAAACGCGCCTGGGGCCGGTTCAAACTGGCGGCGGTCTCCTCTTTCGCCTTTGTCGAGGCCACCGGCCCGCTCTACGTCAGCAAGCTGCTGCGGGACTCGCTGGGCCACACCGCGGGCGCCAGCACCGATCCGGCACCGCAGCTTGACCCGGAAATCGGGCTGGAGACCCGCATCGGCATGGCAAAATCCGTCCTCAGCGCGATGTCCCTGACCGGCAATTTCGCGCGGATCGTGATGCTGGCAGGGCACGGCGCCGATGTGACCAACAACCCGCATGAAAGCGCCCTGCAGTGCGGCGCGTGCGGCGGCCACGCCGGCGACGTGAACGCGCGCCTGCTGGCCGGCCTGCTGAACGACGCCCAAGTGCGGGACGGCCTGCGTGATGAAGGGATCAGCATCCCCGCCGACACGTTGTTCCTTCCGGCCCTGCACCACACCACCACCGATGCGGTAACACTCTATGACCAGGACCTGCCGGGCCAGGGCTGGAAGGTGGATGTCGCGAGGCTGAAACGCTGGCTGGAGGACGCCGGGCGGCTGGCCCGCACCGAACGCGCGATCCGGCTGCCCCGGGCCAAGCGCGAGGCGGACATTGCCCGCCGGGCAAGCGACTGGGCCGAGCTGCGTCCCGAATGGGGCCTGGCCGGCTGCCAGGCGCTCATCGTCGCGCCGCGCCAGCGGACGGAGGGGGCAGACCTGTCCGGCAACACCTTCCTGCACAACTACGACTGGCAGGCCGATAAGGGTTTTGGCGTGCTGGAGCTGATCATGACGGCCCCGGTGCAGGTCGCCAGCTGGATCAGCCTGCAGTACTACGGCTCCACCGTGGCGCCGGCGCTGTTTGGCGGCGGCAACAAGCTGCTGCACAACGTTGCGGGCGGCATTGGTGTGCTCGAAGGCAACGGCGGCGCGCTGCGCCCTGGCCTGCCCTGGCAGTCCGTGCATGACGGAGACGGCTTCCAGCATGATCCGCTGCGCCTGTGCGTCGTCATTGAAGCCCCGCGTGAAGCCATGACCGATATCCTGAAGCGCCACGCCAAGGTCAGGGAGCTGTTCGACAACCGCTGGCTGGCTCTGATCGCCATGGATGACGAGGGCAAGCTGGCCTGGCGGTATGACGGCGATCTGGCCTGGTCGCCGTTCAAGGCGGCAGATCACGGCGACCGCGCAGTCGCCGCGGAGTAACCGCGGCCGGCGGCTGGCTTCAGGTGAGCAAAGGAAACCGGCAAGTGCTCTTGCCGGTTTTCAAACGCGCGATGACAACGCTTGCTAGGCACCTTTCACGTGCTTAAAAAGCTGCTCCCGGCATTTTCATGACTGGACAGGCGGTGCACTCAGCGACTGCCGCACCACAACGTGCGTGCTGATGCAGACCGGCTGCCCTGCTGACTTGCCTTCGACCATCGCAACCAGCTCGCGGGCGGCCTTGCGGCCCATCTCGCGGTGCGGAACATGAACGGTGGTCAGCTCCGGGCTGACAATTCCGGCCAGTTCGATGTCGTCGAACCCCGTCACCGAGACCTGCTCCGGCACCGGAATTCCCATCCTCTTCGCTTCGCGCAATGCCCCCGCCGCCAACACGTCGTTGCCGCACATCACCACTGTCGGCCGCGGCTCCAGCGCCATCAGCTGGCGGAAGGCCTCCGCCCCCTTGTCGATTTCATACGGGGTTTCGATCAGCGTCAGGGCACCTTCCCCGAGACCGGCTGCCTGCAGCGCCTCCCTGACGCCTTCCACCCGGCTCAGCGCCCGGTCGTTGCCCTCGGTTAGGCCGGAGATCATCCCGATCCGCCGGTGGCCGGCCGCAAGGACGCTGTCCGCCAGCTCGCGCATGGCACCGGCATTGCTGAAGCCGACAGAGGGCCGCCGCGCGTCCGGCGCGTAGGACCAGGCGACCAGCGAAGGGACCTGATGCCGGTCAAGATACTCGTAGATCTGCGGGTCGCGTTCGTGCCCGATCAGCAGCAGCCCGTCGGCGCCGCGGGCAACCAGGGTGCGGATCTGCTCGCGTTCAGCCTCGGGATCGTAGGCCGAGCTGGACACCAGCAGCGTATAGCCGTCCTCGCGCAGCTGGTCCTGAAAGGCCTGCAGGCCGCGGGCAAAGATGGCATTGTCCATGGTCGGGATGATGGCACCGATGGTGAAGCTGCGCTTCGCCGCCATCACCCGGGCTGCGAAATTCGGCGTGTAGCCCAGTGATTCGACCGCCTGCATGACCCGCTGGCGGGTCGATTCGATCACCCGTTCCGGGGAATTCAGGCAGCGCGATACCGTCGCGGTCGAAACCCCGGCCTCCCGTGCAACATCGTTAAGTGTCGGAGCTGAGCGGGTTTTTCCCATGTCACGCCTGCCATTCCATTGCCCCCTGTCTTAGCACAAAACGCGGCCGTTGCCATCCGCCCATGTAAGCGCTTGCATTATTGATGTAAGCGCTTACAAATGGAGTTGGGATCAAAAAACGGAATCTACCGATGTTTCTCTTCGCCGCCGTTGCCGTCTTTGCAGTGTTCTTTGCCAATGTCGCCCTGGGCGCATTTGGCGGCGGCGGCTTCCTGAGTGATGTCGGAGAGATGCTGGTTCTGTTTGCGGCCTCGATCCTGTTCGTGGCCGCGATCCTCAAGCGCGAGGCTGACCACAAGAAAAAGAACGGCAGCTGACGGATTTCCAAGGGAGGAAGAAAATGACGAATGGTAAGGATGGCCTCAAATCTGCTGAGCGCCGCAACTTTCTGAAACTGGCCTCGACCGGCTCTTTCACCGCGGCGCTGGTGGCGGGTGCAGGCGGCGTGCTGTGGTCATCAGAGGCCGCTGCACAGACCGCCAAGGAAGAGAAAGAGCGCGAGCGCGCGGCGGAGCATATCATGACCGTGGCCACCGCCTATGTTCTGGGCGCGTCGCGCAGCTATCCGATCATGCAGCTGGACCTGAAGGAAAACATCCAGAATGCCACCAACGGCAAGATCTACGTCAAGCTGGCCCCCGGCGGCCAGCTGGGCGCGGGCGGCGCGCTGGTGCAAAAAGTTCAAGGCGGGACCATCCAGGCTGCGCAGCATTCGCTGTCGAACTTCGCCCCCTTCGCCTCCACCGTTGACCTGATCAACATGCCCTATCTCTGCGGCTCCAACCAGCGCTTCACCAATCTGGTGAACTCGGATTTCTGGAAGGCCGAGGTGCATCCCAAGGTGGAGGCCGCCGGCTTCAAGGCGCTGTTCTATGTCAACATCGACCCCCGCGTGGTGGCGGTGCGCAAGGGCGGCAACGCGGTGCTGTCACCCAGTGACATGGCGGGTGTGAAATTCCGGGTGCCGGGATCCAAGATGCTGCAGCAGTATTACCGCATGGTCGGCGCCAACCCGACGCCGGTGGCCTGGGGCGAGACACCCTCGGCGATCAAGCAGGGCGTGGCGGATGCGCTCGACCCGTCAGTCGGGGCGCTTTATGTCTTTGGTTTCAAGGACATCCTAAGCCATGTGACCTTTACCCAGGCGGTACCGGACAGCCAGGTCTATTCCTGCAACCTGGAATGGTTCAACGCGTTGCCTGCCGACGTGCAGGAGGGTGTGATGTGGGGCTCGGAAATGACCGCGCATCAGAACCTGTCCAAGGTGCCCTCGGCCCGCGCCTATGCAATGGCCGAACTGACCAAGGCGGGTGTCGAATTCCACACGCTCAGCGGTGATCAGCTGGGTGAGTGGCAAGAGGCCGGCGGCTATCAGCGCAGCGAATGGGATTCCTTCAAGACCGAGCTGGCAGGCTCGATGGAGAATTTCGCCAAGCTGGAAGAAGCCGCAGGCACCCAAGGCAAATACTACGTCCACGACGCCTGAACGCTGCAGGGGCGCGTGCCGGACACCGGCGGCCGCCCGCTACCGAAACCGCCGCTTCTGCAGCAGCCCGCCGGGCTGACTGCGGGGGTGTGCCTGAACCCCGGGAATAGCGATGAAAATCCTGCGAAAGATAGACAAGAACGCGGAGCGCTGGCTGCTCCTGGTGTTCTACGTGATGCTGGTCATCACCATGGCGATCGAGGTGATCCGGCGCGAACTGTTTGCCTTTTCGTCGATCTGGGGCGAGGAGATCGTCCGCTATTCCTTTATCTACCTTGCCTGGATCGGTGCTGCGGCGGCGGTCAAGGAGCGCGCCCATATCCGGATCGACGTGATCCTGCACTACCTGGGGACACGCACCAAGGCGCTGATCTACATCCTGGGCGATCTGGTGATGTTCATCGTTGCCCTGGTGGCGCTCTACTGGTCGTTCGAGACGGTGCTGGTCTCCGCCAAATTCGGATCGGTCAGCCACGGGCTGCGCATTTCCATGGTGTGGTTCCTGATGGCGGTCCCGGCCGGTTTTGCCCTGATGATCTGGCGCCTGCTGCAATCCTTCCTGCGCGACTTCCGCAGCCTTCGCGACGGCACCCCCGTCTTTGAAGGCGACAAGCTGTTTGATTGAGGGGTTGAGGGATGCTTTGGAACACACTCAATCAGACTGTCGAACTGGGCTGGGACTTTTACCTGCCGGTGATCATGTTCGTGGCGCTGATCGCGCTGGCGGTGCCGGTCTGGGCGGCCATCGGCGCAGCAGCCATCACCATGCTGGTGATGTCTGGCGACCTGCCGCTCAGCGCCATCGGCGAAAGCCTGTTCACCGGCATCGACGCCTTTGCGCTGACCGCGGTGCCCTTGTTCATCCTGACCGGCGACGTGCTGGTGCGCACCGGGCTCAGCAAGAAATTCCTCGATGTGGCGGAGGCGCTGACCTGCTGGACACGCGGCGGCTTCGGATCTGCCACGGTGCTGGTCTGCGGCATGTTCGCGGCGATCTCCGGCTCTGACGCCGCCGGCGCCGCAGCGGTCGGCCGCATGACCATCAACCGGCTGGTCGAAAGCGGCTACCCGCGCCCCTATGCCTGCGCGCTGGTGGCGGCGGGTGCCTGCACCGGCATCCTGATCCCGCCCTCCATCGCCTATATCATCATCGGCCTGGTTCTGGGCATCTCCGCCTCCACCCTGTTCCTCGCGGCTCTGATCCCCGGCCTGGCGATCCTGGTGTCGATCCTGGTCACCAACATCATCATGAACCGCCTTTACACCTATGAGCGCGGCGGCAACATGGGTCTGGGCGAATGGCTGGCAAACCTTGGCTCGGCGCTGTGGAAGGGCTGGTATGCCTTCATCGTGCCGGGGATCATCTTTTACGGCATCTTCTCCGGCCGCCTGACCCCGACCGAAGCCGGCGCCACCGCGGTTGTCGTCACCATCCTGATGGGCTTCATCCTGGGCACCCTGAAACTGTCGGACTTCCCGGCGATGCTGGTCAGCTCCGCCAAGGTGAACGGGGTGATCCTGCCGATCATCGCCTTCTCCGCCCCGCTGGCAGAGGCGCTGGCGATCATGGGTGTGCCGCAGGGCTTTGTGACCGCGGTGACCGGGCTGACCGATGACCCGTCGCTGCTGATCCTCCTGATGATCTGCATCCTGATCGCCGCGGGCTGCGTGATGGAGACGACGCCCAACATCGTGATCCTGGCGCCGATCCTGAAGCCGCTCGCCGACAACATCGGCATGAACGAGATCCAGTTCTGCATCATGATGATCACCGCGCTGGGTGTGGGCTTCATCACCCCGCCGCTGGGACTGAACCTGTTCGTCGTCTCCGGCATCACCGGCGAGTCCATCCTCAAGATCGCCGCCCGCGCCGTGCCGTTCGTGCTGACCATGCTGATCGTGGTGCTGCTGATCGCCTACATCCCGCCAATTTCGACCACTCTGCTTCCTGATATCTACAAGTAGGACCCCCTGAAATGACCCGAGAATACCTGAAAAAGGCTGCCCTGACCCCCAAATCGGATGCCTCCGAGACCCACAAGATCGTGCAGGGCATCCTGGACGACATCGAAGCAGGCGGCGACGCCAAGGCTCTGGAATATGCCGCCAAGTTCGACCGCTACGAAGGCAACGTGCTGCTGACAGCCGAGGAGATCGAGGCCGCCTGCGCCCTGGTGCCGGAGAAGCTCAAGGCAGATATCCAGTTCGCCCACGACAATGTGCGCCGCTTTGCCGAGCTGCAGAAAAGCACGATGCAGGATGTGGAAACCGAAATCTCCCCCGGCTTCATCACCGGGCAAAAGGTAATACCGGTGGATGCGGCGGGCTGCTACGTGCCCGGCGGGCGCTACAGCCATATCGCCAGCGCCATCATGACCGTGACCACCGCCAAGGTGGCCGGCTGCAAACACATCACCGCCTGCTCGCCGCCGCGACCCGGCACCGGCGTGGCCCCTGCCATCGTCTATGCCGCCCATATCTGCGGCGCTGACAAGATCATGGCGATGGGCGGCGTGCAGGGCGTTGCGGCAATGACCTTCGGCCTCTTTGGCCTGCCCAAGGCGAATATCCTGGTCGGCCCCGGCAACCAGTTCGTGGCCGAGGCCAAGCGCATCCTGTTCGGCCGCGTCGGCATCGACATGATCGCAGGCCCCACCGACAGCCTGATCCTGGCCGACAGCACGGCGGATGCGCATATCGTCGCTACCGATCTGGTGAGCCAGGCAGAGCATGGCTACAACTCCCCGGTCTGGCTGGTGACCGACGACCGTACCCTGGCCGAGGAAGTGATGCGGCTGGTGCCGGACTACATCAACGACCTGCCTGAGGTGAACCGCGAGAACGCCACTGCGGCCTGGCGCGACTATGCCGAGGTGATCCTCTGCGCAAACCGCGAGGACATGGCCGCCTGTTCCGACGAATACGCGCCCGAGCACCTGACCGTGCAGGCAGAGGATCTGGACTGGTGGCTGGAACGGCTCACCTGCTACGGCTCGCTGTTCCTGGGCGAGGAGACCACGGTCTCCTACGGCGACAAGGCGGCTGGAACCAACCACGTGCTGCCGACCTCCCGCGCGGCCAGCTATACTGGCGGCCTCAGCGTGCACAAGTACATGAAAATTGTCACCTGGCAACGCTCCACCCGCGAAGGCTCCAAGGCGGTGGCAGAGGCCACGGCCCGGATTGCCCGGCTGGAGGGAATGGAGGGCCACGCCCGTGCTGCCGACGTGCGGCTGGCCAAGTATTTCCCGGACGAAACTTTTGACCTGACCGCCAATGGCTGACCCGCGCACCCTGTTTGATCTGACAGGCCGCACCGCCTGCATCACCGGCGCCAGTTCCGGCCTGGGACGGCGGGCGGCCATCGCACTGGCCGCTGCCGGGGCGCAGGTGGTCGCGGTGGCCCGCCGGGCGGAGGCTTTGGAAAGCCTCTGCGCGGAGGTCGGGTCAGCTGCGGCCCATGTGGTGGCGGATGTGGCGGACCGCAGCGCGCTGGATGCGCTGCGGGAGGCTGTCGCGGCCCCCTTCGGGGCGCCGGACATCCTGATCCACGCAGCCGGCGTCAACACGAGGCAGCCCGCGGATGAAGTCACCGCGGAGGGCTGGGACCAGACCCTGGCGCTGAACCTCTCGGCGCCCTTCTTCCTCAGCCAGGCGCTGGTGCCTGCGATGAAGGAGCGGGGCTGGGGACGGATCGTCAATTTCGCCTCCCTCCAGACCACCCGCGCCTTCCCCGGCGGCATCGCCTATGGCGCCAGCAAGGGCGGCATCGGCCAGCTGACCCGCGCCATGGCAGAGGCCTGGTCGCCCTTTGGCATCACCGCCAATGCGATCGGACCAGGGTTCTTCCCGACCGAGCTGACCCAGGCGGTGTTCGGGGATGAGGCCCGCGCTGCCCGCAACGCGGCGCAGACCTGCATCGGCCGCAACGGCCGGCTGGAGGATATCGACGGGCCGCTGCTATTCCTGTGCTCAGAGGCCTCTTCTTTTGTGACAGGACAGGTCCTGATGGTTGACGGAGGGTTCACCGCGAAATGAAAGCCTTGGTTTATGAAGGGGTTGAGGCGCTGGCGTTCCGCGACGTGCCGATGGCGGCAGGCCGGGCAGGCGAACATCTGATCCGCATCCACGCCTCCGGCATCTGCGGCTCGGACATGCACGCCTATCTGGGCCACGACGCCCGCAGGCCCGCACCGCTGATCCTGGGGCACGAGGCCGCGGGCGTGATCGAGGAGGGACCGCAGGCGGGCCGCAGGGTCACGATCAACCCGCTGGTGACCTGCGGCACCTGCGCCGCCTGCGCATCGGGGCGCGAAAACCTCTGCGCCAGCCGCCAGATCATCTCGATGCCGCCGCGCGAGGGCGCCTTTGCCCAGTTCGTCGCAATGCCGGAAAGCAACCTGGTGACCGTGCCGGACGATGTCCCGCTGGAAAAGGCCGCGCTGGCCGAACCGCTGGCCGTCAGCTGGCACGCCGCCCGGCTGGCGCTGGAGGCGCTGCATCCAGCGATGGAGCGCCGCGCGCTGGTGATCGGCGGCGGCGCCATCGGGCTGGCGGCTGCGCTGGCGCTGCAGGCAATGGGGGTGGAGGATGTGACCATCCAGGAACCCAACGCCGCCCGCCGGGCCTTTCTGGCGGACCGCTGCGGCCAGCAAACCGTTCCCGAGTTCCAGGGCATGGTGCCGCTGGTGGTGGATGCCGTGGGCTATGCCGCCACCCGTGCAGCCGCCTCCGCGGCCGCCGCGCCCGGCGGGGTGATTGCCCATGTCGGCCTGGGCGAGGACACCGGCGGCCTGGATATCCGCCGCATGACACTGCAGGAGATCACCTTCATCGGCACCTATACCTATACCGCGCAGGATTTCCGCGACACCGCCCAGGCGATCTTTGACGGCCGCCTCGGCCCGCTCGGCTGGACGGAGCAGCGGCCGCTGTCGGACGGCGCCGCCGCCTTCCGCGACCTGCGGTCCGGAGCGGTGGCAGCGCCCAAGATCATCCTCGACCCCTGGGCCTGACCCCGCGCGCCAAACAAACGGAGAGCAACCATGTATGACAAAGTCCTGGTTCCCATGGCCCTGGATCACGGGGTTTCCGGAACAACGCTCAAGGCCGCCGCCACCCTGTGCAACCCGGGCGGGAAGATCACCGCGCTGCATGTCTACGAGGCGCCGCACAGTTCGGTCACCGCCTACCTGGACGAAGACTCCGTGCAGGAGGGCCTGGACAAGGCCCGTCAGCTGCTCGCCGCAAAAACCGCAGGCCACGGCAATGTGACTGCAGAGATCGTCAAGGGCCGGTCCTACCGCGCCATTGTCGAATACGCGGAGAAACACGGCATGGACTGCATCGTCGTCGGCTCGCACAAACCGGGCCTCAGCGACTTTTTCCTTGGTTCGACAGCTGCCCGCGTGGTTCGCCACGCCCCGTGTGCAGTCCACGTCTGCCGGACCGCCTGACCCAGAACACGACACCCGAAGCAAAGGCTACCAACCATGAACATAGACAAAAGGATCGCTGACGATATGGCCGCCAACGGCGTCTCATTCGTCACGACCGTGCCCTGCAAACAGCTGGCCGGTGTGATCGAGGAGATCGATCAGCGCGACGACATCTTCCACATCCCCTCCAACAAGGAGGACGAGGGCATGGGGCTCTGCGCCGGCGCCTGGATGGGCGGCAAGCGCCCGGCCATCATCATGCAGAACACCGCCATCGGCGTGACGATCAACACGCTGGCAACGCTGACCCAATACTACCGGATGCCGCTGCCGATGCTGATCTCCTACCGCGGCGAACTGCGCGAGCCGGTGGCCTGCCAGGTGGAGATGGCAGTGCATACCAAGGCGCTGCTGGCCCAGCTCAACATCCCGACCTTCCACTTCCACTGGCAGAAGGATGTCGAGGAGCTGGACAACATCCTGAAATACACCTTCATGTGCAACAAACCCGTTGCCATCCTGACCGACGCCAACTTCTGGGGAGGCTATGGCGACCAATGATCCGTTCTGAAATCCTGAAAGAGATCGCGCCCATCCTGCGGGACCAGCTGGTGGTCTGCAACATCGGCATTCCGTCACAGGAACTGCACGCGATTGACGACCAGCCCACCAATTTCTACATGCTGGGCACCATGGGGCTTGCCTCCTCCATCGGGCTGGGGCTGGCGCTGGCACAGCCGAAACCGGTGATCGTGATCGACGGTGACGGCTCGATCCTCACCAATCTCGGCACCCTGCCCACCATCGGCAACAACGCGCCCTCCAATTACATCCTGATGATCGTCGACAACGGATCCTATGGCTCCACCGGCGACCAGCCGACCTATACCAGCCAGCGCACCGATCTGGCGGGCATGGCCCGCGCCGCCGGCTGCGCCCGGGTGGTGGAGGTGCAGGACAAGGACACCGGGCCCGCTCTGGAGGAGGCGCTGGCCAGCGGCGAAGCCACCGTGCTGGTGGTCAAATGCGACAGCGGCAACGCCAAGATGCCGGTGATCACGATGGACCCGGTGGTGATCCGCGACCGCTTCATGAAGGCTGTGGCCAGCTGATGGGCGAAGGCGCCATCCATTCCGCCGAGGATGCCCGCCGCCTGGCCCGGCGGCGGCTGCCCTGGATGGTGTTTGACTACATCGACGGCGCCGCCGGGCAGGAAACGGGGGCGGCGCGCAACCGCGCCGCCCTTGATGCCATTACCCTGCAGCCCCGCATCCTGCGGGATGTCAGCCAGCGGTCGCTCGCCACCCGGATCTTTGGCGCCGGGGCAGACCGGCCCTTCGGAATTGCTCCGATGGGCATGTGCAACCTGTCGGCCCCAGGCGCCGACCTGATGCTGGCCCGGCTGGCGGCGCGCTACCGGGTGCCGCACGGAGTTTCCACCGTCGCCTCGACCCCCTTGGAAGCCATTCTGGAGGCGGCGGAGGGCTACGCGTGGTTCCAGCTCTATTTCAGCGGTGACGGCACTGGCACATTCAAGCTGGCCGAGCGCGCCCGCGCAGCCGGCTATCAAACCCTGGTGCTCACGGCCGATGTGCCCGAAGTCGGCCGCCGCCCGCGCGAACTGCGCCACGGCTTCAAGATGCCGTTCCGCATCGGCCCGTGGCAGTTCCTCGACTTTGCCCTGCACCCGCGCTGGTCGCTGACCACCCTGTTCAAGGGCAAGCCGGTGATGGCGAATTTCGAGATGGAGGGCTATGACTTCGACCGCACCGAAAGCCGCGCGCGCGCCACTTGGGACACGCTGGCCCGGCTGCGGGATCTCTGGCCCGGCAAGCTGGTGGTGAAGGGCGTGCTGGACGTCCAAGACTCCCGCGCCCTGGTTTCGGCGGGCGTTGATGCGATCCAGGTCTCCAGCCACGGCGCCCGGCAGCTGGAAGCGGCGCCGGCCCCGATAGACATGCTCACGAAAATCCGGGCGGCGGTAGGGCCGAAGTTCCCGGTTTTCTACGACAGCGGCATCCGGTCAGGCGAGGACGTCCTCAAGGCGCTGTCAGCCGGGGCGGATTTCACCTTTCTCGGGCGGATCCTGCAATTCGCAATTGCGGCAGGGGGTGAAGCAGGGCTGGAACAGCTGTGGGAGGCCCTGAGCGAAGAGCTAAGCATCGCCATGGCGCAAACCGGATTGACGTCATTGTCAGCTGACAACTTTCAGGGACGGTCATAGCGGCGCACGGCCTGGCGGCAGAATTTACGCCGTAAAACAACGCCTTGCCCGGCAGCTTACCGCCCAATCCCTTTGCGAAAGGCGGCAAGCACTTGGCGCTGGCGCGGGCCGCGTCAGCCGGGCGTGCCTTCGACAATCACGATATTGGCGATGCCGGCGCCTTCACGGTGCGCCTTGGCGGCCTGGTATTCCGGCGAGTTGTAGCAGCTGAGCGCCGCCTCCATCGAATCGAACTCGATCACCACATTGCGCGGATGGCCGTCGCCTTCCATCTGCTCGCAGGCGCCGCCGCGGGCCAGCACGCGGGCGCCGAACTTCTTGAACGCCTCCGTCGCGCCTTCGGCGTAGTTCTTGTAAGGGTCGGGGTTGGTCACGGTGACGTGGGCAATCCAATAGGCTTTGGGCATGCGGGCTCCGCTTGTCTGAAGGGGAAACCGGGGCGGCAGGCACCGCCCCGGCCAAAGGTCACTTGTTCAGGATCTTCGACAGTACCAGATAGGCGGCACCGGCGACGAACAGACCGACGAACCACGCGTAGGTATAGATCGTGGCAAAGAAGTCCGAAGTGCCCGCAGTGATGCCAACACCGGCCAGGAAGCCCGGCAGGTTCGGCAGGATGCCGATCACCAGTGCCCAGACGCCGGCCCAGTTGGTGCCGTTGCTGCCGGAATAGATGCCGTTCATCTTGAACAGGTCGGCCACTTCCAGCCTGGTCTTGCGCAGCAGGTAGTAGTCCGCCAGCATCACGCCCGCGATCGGACCCAGCAGCGCCGAATAGGCGATCAGCCAGCCGATGATGTGGTTCACCAGGATCCAGGGGAACATGGCGATGCCGATGCCCGCGGTGATGTAGCCGCCGCGCTTGAGGTTGATCTTGCTCGGCGCCAGGTTCGAGAACCCGTGTGCAGGCGCCACCACGTTGGCCGCCAGGTTGGTGGTCAGCGTCGCCACGATCAGCGCAAACAGCGCGATGATCACCGAAAATCCGCCCATTTTCTCGGAGAGCTGGATCGGATCCCAGATCGCCTCGCCGTAGATCACCACGGTGGCCGAGGTCACGGCGGAGGCGATGAAGGCAAACAGCGCCATCGGGATCGGCAGGCCGACCATCTGGCCCAGCAGCTGGTCCTTCTGGCTCTTGGCGTGGCGGGTGAAGTCGGGGATGTTCAGCGCCAGCGTCGCCCAGAAGCCGATCATGCCGGTCAGGCTCGGCCAGAACACCACCCAGAACTGGCCTTCCTGCGGCTGGCCCGGATCAAAGGCGCTGGGGGTCGACAGCATCTCGCCAAAGCCGCCGGCGTTGACATAGGCCCAGGCCAGCAGCGCCAGGCCCATCGCCAGCAGGAACGGAGCCGCATAGGTCTCCAGCCAGCGGATCGACTCGGTGCCGTTCTTGATGAAGTAGAGATGCAGCGCCCAGAAGGCGAGGAAGCAGATGAACTCGCCCGCGCTGATACCCAGCACCGGCAGCGCCTCACCGGCCAGCGCGCCGCCAGTGAGCGTGTTCAGGATCACGAAGATCGCCGAGCCGCCGACCCAGGTCTGAATGCCGAACCAGCCGCAGGCAACGATGCCGCGGGCCACCGCCGGGATCTTGGCGCCGGTCGGCCCGAAGGAGGAGCGCAGCAGCACCGGGAAGGGGATGCCGTATTTGGTGCCGGCATGGCCCACCAGCACCATCGGGATCAGCACGATGGCGTTGGCCGCCAGAATGGTCAGCACCGCCTGATCCCAGCTCATGCCGGAGCCGATCAGGTAGGACGCCAGCAGATAGGTCGGGATGCACACCACCATGCCGACCCAAAGCGCGGCAATGGCCAGCCAGTCCCAGGTGCGTTCCGCTGCCGTCGTCGGCAGCTGGTCTTCGTTATAGAGTTCGGGGTCGATCCCGGTCAGATCCACCCGCGGCGGCGCCTCGGCGCCGGGCGCGGAATATCCGCTTGTTATATCAGCCATTTTCAGTTTCCTCCCTGTTTTTTGGCTTTGTTGCTGACTGCTTCTGCGGCAGGCAGCACATGCAAATGCCCCCGGCCTGCGCCGGGGACCATGATCAGACGCAGGCCGGCATGTTTTCAGCCGAGCGCACAACCTGGCGCGGCGCGGTGACCTCTTTCCACTTGGACAGCGCCTTGTTGACCTCTGGGAATGCGGGCCGTTCGACAAAACGCCCGTGTCCCGGCGTGGCGCAGACGGTGCCGTCGTCCACCGCTACTTCGCCGCGGCTGAGGGTATAGCGCGGCAGGCCGGTCACCTCGCGGCCTGCGAAGACGTTGTATTCCACCACCGACTGCTGGGTTTCGGGCGAGATCGTCTTGGACTTCTTCGGATCCCACACCACCAGGTCGGCGTCGGAACCTTCCACAATCGCGCCCTTGCGCGGGTAGATGTTGAGGATCTTGGCGATGTTGGTGGAGGTCACGGCCACAAACTCGTTCGGTGTCAGCCGCCCGGTGTTGACGCCCTCGCTCCACAGCACCGGCATCCGGTCCTCAAGGCCGCCGGTGCCGTTCGGGATCTTGGTGAAATCATCGATGCCGGTGCGTTTCTGATCCACGGTAAAGGCGCAGTGGTCGGTGGCAACCACCTGCAAAGAGCCTGCCTGAAGGCCCGCCCACAGGCTGTCCTGGTGCGCCTTGTCGCGGAACGGCGGCGACATCACCCGCTGCGCGGCGTGGTCCCAGTTCGGGTTGCGGTATTCGCTTTCGTCCAGCACCAGGTGCTGGATCAGCGGCTCGCCAAAGACGCGCATGCCCTTCTGGCGCGCCCGGCGGATCGCCTCATGCGCCTGCTCGCAGGAGGTATGCACGACATAGAGCGGCACGCCCGCCATGTCGGCAATCATGATGGCCCGGTTGGTGGCCTCGCCCTCAACCTCCGGCGGGCGCGACAGGCCGTGGCCTTCCGGTCCGCGGATGCCGTCGGCCAGCAGCTTCTGCTGCATGGTGGCCACCACGTCGCCGTTTTCCGCATGCACCATCGGCAGCGCGCCAAGCGCGGCGCAGCGGCGGAAGCTGTCGAACAGCTCATCATCATCCACCATCAGCGCGCCCTTGTAGGCCATGAAGTGCTTGAAGGAGTTGATGCCGAGGTCCACCACTTGGCTCATCTCGTTAAACACCTGCTCGCTCCACCAGGTCACTGCCATGTGGAAAGAATAGTCGGCGCAGGCGCGTTTCGACTTGGTGTGCCAGGCTTCCAGCGCCTCCAGCATCGACTGGCCGGGGCTCGGCAGGCAGAAGTCCACCACCATGGTGGTGCCGCCAGCGAGGCCCGCGCGGGTGCCGGATTCGAAGTCGTCCGCCGAATGGGTGCCCATGAAAGGCATTTCCAGATGCACATGCGGGTCGATACCGCCCGGCATCACATAGCAGCCCTCGGCGTCCAGCACCTTGTCGCCGTTCAGGCCGGTGCCGATCTGCACGATTTTGCCATCCTCGATGGCGACATCTGCGGCATAACTGCGGTCGGCGGCAACGATGGTGCCGCCCTTGATCACGGTTCGCTGTGTCATTGTCTTCACTCCACGACTTCTGCGGTTTCCAGCACGGCGTGCAGCAGCACATCCGTCCCTGCCGCGGCCCACTCACGGGTGATTTCCTCGTCTTCGTTGTGGCTGAGGCCGTCGACACAGGGGCACATCACCATGGCGGTCGGCGCCACCTTGTTGATCCAGCAGGCGTCATGGCCGGCGCCGGAGATGATGTTGCGGTGCGAATAGCCCAGCTGCTCGGCCGCGCGGCGCACGGCGGAGACGCAGTTTTCGTCGAAGGTGACGGGGTCGAAATGGCCCACCTGCTCGATTTCCAGGCCCAGTTCCAGCTCCCCGGCGATCTTGGCGGCACCCTCGCGCAGGCGGCGCTCCATGTCCTCCTGAGTGTCAAAGCTGGGCGAGCGGAAGTCGATGGTGAAGACAACTTTGCCCGGCACGATGTTGCGGCTGTTAGGGTAGTAGTCGCAGTGGCCCACGGCACCGACCGCGTCCGGCTGATGGCTCATCGCGATCTCATGCACCAGATCGGTGATCCGCGCAGCCCCCAGCCCTGCATTGCGGCGCATCGGCATCGGGGTGGAGCCGGTATGCGCCTCCTGCCCGGTCAGCGTCACCTGCAGCCAGTTCAGGCCCTGGCCGTGAGTGACAACGCCAATGTCCTTGCCCTCGGCTTCCAGAATGGGGCCCTGCTCGATATGCAGCTCGAACATCGCATGCATCTTGCGGTTGCCCACCGGCTCGTCGCCCACGTAGCCGATGCGGGCCAGTTCCTCGCCGAATTTCTTGCCTTCCGCATCCTCGCGGGCATAGGCCCAGTCCTGGGTGTGGACGCCCGCAAAGACGCCGGAGGACAGCATCGCAGGGGCAAAGCGGGTGCCTTCCTCGTTTGTCCAGTTCACCACCACGATGGGGCGGCGGGTGCGCAGACCCTGGTCGCGGATCGAGCGCACGACCTCAAGCCCCGCCAGCACGCCAAGAACACCATCGTATTTGCCGCCCGTGGGCTGGGTGTCCAGGTGGCTGCCCATCATAACCGGATCCAGATCCGGCTCAGCGCCTTCAAGGCGGGCAAACATGTTGCCCATGCTGTCCACGCCGACCGTCATGCCGGACTCTTCACACCAGCGCTTGAACAGGTCGCGGCCTTCCTTGTCCGCATCGGTGAGCGTCTGGCGGTTGCAGCCGCCGCGCAGGCCGGGGCCCTTCTGCGCCATCTCCATCAGCGTGTCCCACAGGCGGCTGCCATTGATGCGGGCGTTGCTTTGCACGTCTTTCATATCTCTCTCCCTGTTCTGCCCCTGCCCCGCGCACCCATGGGCCGCGGCGCAGGGGCAGGTCCTCATGCGATGAGCGACTCGGCCAGAATGCCGACCAGCTCGTCGATTTCCTGTTTCTCGATGATCAGCGGCGGCGACATGGCGATGATGTCGCCGGTGGTGCGCAGATGCGCGCCCTTGTCCCAGGCCCTGAGATAGGTCTCGAACGCCCGCTTGGTCGGCTGACCCGCAACCGGCTCCAGCTCCACCGCACCGACCAGGCCAGAGCAGCGGATGTCAACCACATGCGGCAGCCCCTTGAGGCTGAACAGCGCTTCGGTCCAATAGTCCTCCAGCCCCGCCGCGCGCTCGAACAGTTCCTCCTCGCGGTAGGTGTCGAGCGCCGCCAGCGCCGCGGCGCAGGCCACCGGGTTGCCCGAGTAGGTATAGCCATGGAACAGCTCGATCATGTGCTCGGGGCCGGTCATGAATGCATCGTGAATTTCACTGCTGATCATCACGGCGCCCATCGGGATCACACCGTTGGTCAGACCCTTGGCGGTGGTGATCATGTCCGGCTCGACGCCGTAGTAGTCGGCGCCAAACGCGCGGCCCAGACGGCCATAGGCGGTGATCACCTCGTCAAAGATCAGCAGAATGCCATGTTCGCGGGTGATCTCGCGCAGCCGCTGCAAATAGCCCTTGGGCGGCAGGATCACCCCGGCGGACCCGGCCATCGGCTCAACGATCACCGCGGCGATGGTTTCGGCACCGTGCAGCTCGATCAGCCGCACCAGGTCCTCTGCCAGCTCCGCGCCATGCTGCGGCTGGCCCTTGGTATAGGCGTTGCGCTCCGGATCATGGGTGTGGCGCAGGTGATCGACCCCAGTCAGCAGGCTGCCGAAATGGCGGCGGTTGTTGACGATGCCACCGACCGAGATGCCGCCGAAGTTCACCCCGTGATAGCCCTTCTCGCGGCCGATCAGCCGGGTGCGGCCTTGCTCGCCCTTGGCCTTGTGATAGGCCAGCGCGATCTTCAGCGCGGTCTCCACCGATTCCGAGCCGGAGTTGGTGAAGAACACATGGTTCAAGTCGCCCGGCGCCAGATCCGCCAGCCGCGCGGCCAGTTCAAACGCCTTGGGGTGGCCCATCTGGAAGGCGGGCGCGTAGTCCAGTTCGGTGACCTGCTTCTGCACCGCCTCGGTGATACGCGGCGCGGCGTGGCCTGCATTGACGCACCACAGGCCCGCGGTGCCGTCCATCACCTTCCGCCCGTCGGTGGTGGTGTAATACATGCCCTCAGCGGCAGCGACCATGCGCGGGTTTTGCTTGAAATGCCGGTTGGCCGTGAAGGGCATCCAATAGGCATCCATGGCGTTTGCACGTTTTGGATCAGTCGTCATATCCAAATCCTTTTCTTGAGAGTGTTCAGGCCGCAATCTGGTTCAGCAGCGTATCGAGGCTTTGCTTTGCGTCGCCGTAGAACATGCGGGTGTTTTCCTTGAAGAACAGGGGGTTCTCGATGCCGGAGTAGCCGGTGCCTTGGCCGCGTTTGGAGACGAAGACCTGTTTTGCCTTCCAGCACTCCAGCACCGGCATGCCGGCGATCGGCGAGTTGGGATCCTCCTGCGCCGCAGGGTTCACGATGTCGTTGGAGCCGATCACGATCGCCACGTCGGTGGCCGGGAAGTCCTCGTTGATCTCGTCCATCTCCAGCACGATGTCGTAGGGCACCTTAGCCTCCGCCAGCAGCACGTTCATGTGGCCCGGCAGGCGGCCGGCAACCGGGTGGATGGCGAAGCGCACGTCCTTGCCCTTGGCGCGCAGGCGGCGGGTCAGTTCGGCCACATTCTGCTGCGCCTGCGCCACCGCCATGCCGTAGCCGGGGATGATCACCACGCTGTCGGCCTCCTCCAGCGCCGCC
>NZ_JBHUPT010000068.1:0-265 GCF_049056525.1 Leisingera coralii
GACGGCGGTCACGAAGTTGGTGATGCCGGGGCCGTTCTGGGCGATCATCATCGACATCTTGCCGGTGGCGCGGGTATAGCCGTCAGCCATCATGCCGCCGGAGCCTTCGTGGGCGCAGTCCCAGAAGGTGATGCCTGCGGCGGGGAAGATGTCGGAAATCGGCATCATTGCCGAGCCGATGATGCCAAACGCGTGCTGGATGCCATGCATCTGCAGCGTTTTCACAAAGGCTTCTTCGGTGGTCATTTTCATGGCGGGTTCTCCT